>JADGDA010000009.1 GCA_015228695.1 Alphaproteobacteria bacterium | reverse complement strand
AGGTCCTTCGGGTCGCCCTGGTCCACGGAATGGAGCGCGGCGAGGAGGCGGGCGGCATCGCGGTGGGCGTCGTCCAGGCCGTCATCGTCCATGATCTTCCGATACAGGGCGACGGCCCCCGCGCCGTCTCCGGAGGAGACCAGCAGGGCAGCCCGGTGCAGGGCGGCGATGGCCCGATACCCGGCGCCACCCTCGGCGGACGCCGCCCCCAGCGCTTCCAGAGCCGCAGCCGTCTTGCCGTCCTCGGCCTGGGCGGCCGCCGTGGCGTAACGCAGGGAATCCGCGTCGCGCTGCTTCGCGTCCCACGCACGCCAGCCCTCGTACCCGCCAACCCCCAGGACGAGCGCGGCGGCGGCGGCGATCACGAGATTGCCGTATGTCTTCCACAGCTCTGAGATCCGGTCGCTGCGCAGGTCCTCGTCGACCTCGCGGAACAGGGCCTCCTGAAGGGGATCGGTATTGTCGGTGGCCAAAGTGCACTCCGTCGCCGCAAACTCGCGCCCCACTCTAGTACACACCAGCGGAGATTCCCACCCCTTACGACGTGCCGCCGAGCCCCCGGGCGGGGGGTCAACGGCCCTCGGCCGAGGCCAGGCTTTTGTGCGCGGCGGCGGCGCAGGTGGCCTCGACGGCGTCCTGGAAGCGTTTCACCAGATCGGGGCGTTCGAGGAGCCGCGAGACCGCGATGAGGTTGGCGAAGGCGACGATGCGCTTGTGGGCGGTTTTCCCTTCCCAGCCCCGTTCCTTCTTGATCGCCTGAAGCTCCGCCGCCATGGCCGTCTTGAAGTGGTCGCAGACGTGGGCGATGACCGGGTCGCGCGGCTCGAAATAGTCGGCGATGGCGACCTCCCGCCCATCATGGGGGTTGGTCCAGTGACGCCAGCGCACCGTGTAATCCGGGTTGGTGGACATGGGCGAGCCCTGATAGACCTCGACCCGGGTGACCAGGGCCACGTCGCAGCCCTTCTCGATGCAGGCGCAGGTTTCGAGCATGGTCTCCACCAGATCGTCGGGGGTGGATTCGGGAATGCCGAGAATGATGTTGATCTGCGGCACCAGACCTTGCCGCAGGGCCGCGTCGAGAACCTTGCGGCAGTCGGCGACGGTCACCCCCACCTTGTTGATCGACGGCGCTTTCAAAAGCTTCTGGGAAAAGGTCTCGACCCCCAGGCTGAGGCCGAGGAATCCGGCCCGCGCCATGGCGGCCAGGGCGTCCTCGGTGACCTCTCCCCGGACCAGGAAATCGGCGACCCTGGCCTGACAGGAGAAGCGGAAGTCCCGGGGGATGGTTCCCTGGGCCTTTTCCTCGATGACCAGCCGGCAGAACTCGGTCACCCGCTGCATCCCGGCCCCGGCCCCGATGCCGAAATCGTCGTCGCTGAACTGGATCATCCGCGCGCCGTAGCGGTCCTTGTAGCGATGGAGAAGGGCGATCAGTTGCTCCGGCGCCACCGAGAGGATTCGGCTCGCGCCGTCTTGGGAGAAGGGCAGGAAGGTCTGCGAACTGCAAAACCCGCACCGGCGCGGGCAGTGGCTGGAGGTATACAGGCGGACGTTCTCGAACACGAAATCCGCCGCCCCCACCGTCTCGCTCTCGAAATCCGCCCGGACCCGGTTCCAGTACTTGGCGTAATCGACGTCGAGTTCCATCACGTTGTCGAAGAACAGTTCCTTGAACAGGGCGGGCTCCAGTGCCCCCGCCGGGCGGAAGACGGTTCCGCCGTCGTCCCGGAGAAAAGCGACCCCGTCCATGTCGGCGGTCAGAAGGGAAAGGGGACCACGGGCGTCGCCCTCCGCCTCCTGCGTCAGCACCCGGCGGCAGAATTCGAGGAAGGTTTTTTCCGCGAAGCCGAGAAAGATCAGGTCCAGGGCCACGTCGAGCCACTGGCGGAAATTCATGGCCGCTTCCTGGCCGCCGCCGACGATCCAGGACGGGCGGCCGGATTGCAGGGCCGTCTGGCGGAACTTCCAGACCCGGTCCAGGTCGGCTTCCATCTGGAAGTGGGTGACGCTCATCCCGATGACCGCATAGGCTCCCCGCCGCGCCTTTTCCAGGAACGGGGCCTCGTCGTCGATGTCGTAGTCGAGGATGTCGCAGGCGACCCCGCCCTTGCGCAGGACGTTGGCGATCTTGACCAGCCCCACGGGCGGCGACACGTAAACTCCGTCCCGTGAATGGGAATTGAGCAGCAGGACCGACCTCTGAACCGAAGAATCCGTCATTTTAGCCCTCCCCGTTGTCGACGTAGGCCCTCAAGGCGTCCTGCCATGGCCGCAGGGGGCGTCCACGTACGCTGGAAAGGGCCGTTCTGACCGATTTCATCCCCTTGCTGGGGAAGTCGCCGTCCTTGGCGCGGCGGATCGTGTTGCCAAGGCCCAGCATGTCCCGGTAGGCGCAGATGAAGTCGAAGTAGCTGACCGCTCCATGGTTCGCCACGTGGTACAGCCCGAACGGAGCTCCTCCGAGCAGCATCCCGGCCACCCGGTCGGCGGCGTCCCGGGCATAGGTGACGGAATCGATCCGGTCGTCGGCGATGTTCAGCTCGCGGCCCTCGTCCAGCCACTTCCGCGCCTTGTCCACGAACCCCATGGAGGCGTTGCGCCGCGCTCCGAACAGGGTGGGGAAGCGGACCACGTAATGCCTCGGACACAGATTGGCGGCGAATCGCTCGGCGACGTATTTCGAAGCGGCGTAGACGTTGCGCGGGTTGGGGACGTCGTCCTCGGTGTAGGGGGTCTCCTTGAGCCCGTCGAACACCGCGTGGGTGCTGGTCTGCACGAACACCGCGTCGCGTTCCGCGCAGGCGCGGGCCATGGCGAGAGCCGCCGAGCCATGGACCGCGAAGGCCGCGTCCGGATTGTCCTCGCAGAAATTCATGTCGACAATGGCGACGGCGTTGACCACCACGTCCGGCTTGTGGGTGTCGATCACGGATCTGACCGCGTCCCGGTCCGTGACGTCGATATCGCGGTGGGACAGGGGAATAAGCGAAACCGGGCGGCCCTCGCAGGCGGCCGCGAAGGCCGTTCCAAAACATCCCGTCGCGCCGAGGAGAAGGATGTTCACGACGCCTCCCGCTTCGGATCGCAGCACAGGGCGAACAGGTACTGGGCCATCGGATAGAACCCGGTGTGGATGAGCTCGTCATTCATGGAGAAGACGAACACGTTGTGGAAATACCGTCCCATGTCGCGCCGGAACTGGTTCCCGTCCTTGCAATTGATGTGGGCGATCTTGTTCGCCTCGGAGGCATGGGTCTGGGACTGGAGCGACGGCATTCCGATCACCGCGACCGCGTGGGGGGCGAGCGGGGCGCAGAGGTTGCGCATGAAGACGGGCTCGTCGGCGGGGGCGATGTGCTCCAGGACGTCGATGGAATAGGCGGCGTCGAAGGTTCCCTCGACCGGTCCGTCGAGCATGTTGTGATGCCGGAAATCAATGGCCCAGCGCGGGTTGGAATTGGCCTTGGCGTCCTCGATGAAGTTGGGATCGAAGTCGACCGCCGTCAGCTTCCCGACCGCCTGACGGACGATCCGCGATGCGAACCCGTCGGCGCACCCGACCTCCAGGGCACTTTCCCGCCCTTCCAGCATCCTGGCGACGAACTTGTAGCGGGCGAAGACGAAGGTCATGCGCTTGGGGTCGAAGTCCCACATCCAGTTGCAGGTCAGGCCCAGGCGGGTGAAGCCCTCCCGGTCCCTCAACTCCAGCGCCGGTTCGTATTGGGGTTCCTTCGTTCTCGTCATGATCGGTCCTTGCTCCAGCGTGTCAGGCGGCCGCCGTCGGGGAAACGATGGTCCGGACGTCCTCGTCCCGCAGCTTGTGGGCGATGGCGCGGGTTCCGTCCACTGCGGTGATGAACACCGCCGCATCCTTCAGATTGGGACGATTGGGGCCGGCGACAATGCGCGGGGCCAGATGGGGATAGTACAGGCCGTCGCGCGAGGGGTTGTCGTCCACGATCCCGGCGAGGAACGACAGATCGCTTTCCATGTGATAGGCGAGGGACGGCACCATCTGGCCGCCGCCGTAGCCCCACACCGGGCCTTCGATGCCCGCGAGCTGGGCCATCAGGTCGGCCTTTTGCCGCCGGAACAGGGCGTAGCGCTCCGCCACCGGCGCGCGCTCCAACCGCCGCCCCAGCGCCTTGCCGTTCCCTCCCCGGCGGCGGCGGAAGGCGATGCTGAGGGATCCGCCCCAGTTGCGGGGGTTGAAGGCGTGGTCCACGTACTCGCCGCCGACGCTGTCGATGAAACGGCACAGCGAAGCCAGCCCGAAATAATGGACGTGCTGGTGGAAAACCTGATCGAAGCGGACGTTCTCCACCATAACGTCGGAGTCGGGAACCTCGATGACGAACAGGGCGTCGTCGGCCACGACCTCCATGAGGCGGCAGTACTGGTCGAGGGGGGAGGCGATGTGTTCCAGGTTGTGGGTGGAGATAATCAGGTCCGGGCGTCCCCCGAGTTCGGACGCGAGGTCCACCTCCTCCAGGAACTTGCCGATGATGGCGACGTTGGGGGGGACGTCCGGCGTGCGTCCACGCCAGATCGGCTCGATACCGGTGGCGCGGCGGGCGCGGGTCGCCATCTTGCGCATCAGGACCAGATCGTTGCAGCCCACTTCCAGGACGTGCTCGAACACCCGCCCCCGTCCCAGGCGCCCGATGTAGTCCACGAACCAGTCGCTGGCCGATCCCGCCAGATGGGAGGCCGACGACCGGTGGGCATAGCCCTCGCCATAGAGTTGCGCCGGGGGGATGATCCGCGACAACTGCGCATGCCCGCAGTCGGCGCACAGCAGCAGGGATTGGTCGAAGCCCCGGGACGGGCCGGGAACCGGCTGGGTGACGAAAATCCCGGTGATCGGGAAATCGGGGAGGGTGAAGACCTCGTCCAGCCGCGTCCCGCCGCAGGCTCCGCATGAGGCGTTGAGGGTGATGTCTTGCATGGGGCGCGTCTCTCAGACGAAATTCTTGTGGATCGGATCGGCCTTGATCGGGGCCAGGAAACGGTTGATGTAGTGTTGGCGGCAGTTGCTTTCACAGTCGTGGTTCACGTCCACGGTCTGTATCCGCTGCTGGACCTCCCAATAGCGTTCGCTGGCGACGATGTCCCGGAACGGGGTCTCGATGACGTTGCCCATCAGGAACTCGTCGCGGCGGATGTCGAACCAGTGGCCGCACGGAAACACGCTGCCGTCGCCGCTGACCGCCAGGATGAACTGGGTTCCGAAGCAAACCTTGTAGTCCTTCAGTCCGGCGTTGGTCAGCTTGTGCCACTTGATCGCGACCGTGTAGGCGGAGGTGGAAAAACGTTCGGCCTCGCGGAGAAGGGGCTCGATCTCCAGGTATTCCTCCTTCGGCGCGTCCAGCGTGCCCTCGGGAGTGTCGGAACAGGCCTTGACCACCAGATAATCCGCCCCCAGTTCGCCGCCGAGGCGGGCCAGGGGCACGATGTCGTCCATGTTTTCCTTGGTCACCACCATCTGCAAACCGATGGTGCAGGGCCAGCCGTGGGCCTTCTTGGCCGCGACCATGGCGCGGATGTTGCCGAGGACCCGGTCGAACTGGGTGACGCCGTGGATTTTTTCGAAGGTCTTGGGGGTCGCCGCGCTGATATTGACCCGCAGCCAGGAAAGGGACGTTAGAAGGACGTCGAGCCGGTCGAGCTGAATGCTGATGCCGTTGGTGGCCAGGGAGACGTCGAGGCCGATGGAGCGGGCGAACTCCAGGGCGTCGTAGAGGTGCGGGTTCAAGGTGTTCTCCCCCTCGCCGATCAGGGCGACGGAGCGGACGCCGATGTCCTTCGCGTCCTGGAACGTGCGCAGGATCGCTTCCTTCGGCATGTTGAACCGGCCCTTCTTGTCGGTCCCATAGCCCGCCCGTCCCTGGATCACCCCATAACAGTAACGGCACGCCATGTTGCAGCCGGTGCTGATGCCCATGTCCAGATGAAGGGGGGCGATGCGCTTGCCCTGCTGCCACTCGTGGACCCGGTCGAGGTGCCACAGAAGCTTGTGGCCATCCATGTTGAATTTGTCCTGCATGACGATGGCCTCCCAAGACGCGCCGCGGATGGACGAGGATACCGCATCCGTCTTGTCTAATCGTAAACGCCGCGCAGTTTCCCAAGGACGGCCCGGACGATTTCCGGCGGTTGCAGGCCGAACAGTTCGAGCAGATCGTCCTGGGACCCGTACTTGGCGGGGAAGACGTCGGGGATGCCGAGACGCAGGACCGGAACGGCGATGCCGTCCGCAGACAGCGACTCCAGGACCGCGCTCCCCAGCCCGCCGATCAGGGAGTGTTCCTCGACGGTGACGACCAGATCGACCCCGGCCGCGCAGTCGGCGAGAAGGGCCGCGTCCAGCGGCTTGACCGTATGCATGTGCAGCACGCCGGCCCCGATCCCCCGGGCGGCCAGTTCCCCGGCGGCGGCGAGGCAACGGGTGGTCATCACTCCGGTCGAGACGAAAAGCGTCCTGCCCGGTTCGCGCATGAGGATGCCGCGTCCGATCTCGAACCCGGCGTCTTCCCGCGAGACCACCGGATCGCCGCCCTTGGCGAGACGGAAATAAAGCGGGCCGGGCACCTCCGCGCTCTTGCGCACCGCCCGGCGCATCTCCTCCGCGTCGACCGGGGCGACGATGGTCATGCCGGGCAGGGCGCGCAGCAGGGCGATGTCCTCGATGGCGAGGTGGGTCGGGCCGAGCGGGGCGTAGACCAGCCCCCCGCCGTTGCCGATCAGCCGCACCGGCAGATGGTGCAGGCACAGATCGACGGCGACCTGCTCGTAGCAGCGGCGGGTGATGAATGTGGCGATGGTGTTGACGAAGGGGATGAATCCTTCGAGCGCCAAGCCCGCCGCCATGCCGATGATGTTGGCCTCGGCCACTCCCTCCATGAAGAAGCGGTCGGGGAGGGTGCGCTGGAACTCCTTCAGCGTTCCCGCGCCCAGGTCGGAACCGATGAAGACCACCCGGGGATTGCCCCGGGCCAGTTCGAAGGCGGTGTCGAGGGCGGTCTTGCGCATCAGCCTCTCCCCCCGAGGGCGTCGTACATGGCCGCGATGTCCGCAGCCGGAAGGTTGGATTTGTGGTGCCAGTCGGCGATGCCTTCGGCGAAGGGAAGGCCCTTGCCTTTGACGGTATGGCAGATAACCGCGAGCGGCGGTCCCCGCTCGGGCCTCGGCGCGGAAAGGGTCCGCCGCAGGACCGCGACGTCGTGCCCGTCCACCTCCACCGCCTCGAACCGGAAGGCGCGCCATTTGTCGGCCAGGGGCTCCAGGGGTTGGACTTCGTCGTTGGGGCCGTAGGATTGCAGCTTGTTGTAGTCGACGATGGCGACCAGCCGCCCGAGCTGGTGCTTGCCCGCCGACATCGCCGCTTCCCACACCGAGCCTTCGTTGATCTCGCCGTCGCCCATGACGACGAAGACCCGGCTGTCGCGGCCCTCGATCCGCGCGGCGAGCGCCATTCCCAGTCCGATCGACAGCCCATGGCCCAGGGCTCCGGTGGAGGCTTCGACGCCGGGTATCTTCCCATACTCCGGATGCCCGCCCAGGAACGAATCCCGGCGGCAGAACCGCTTCAGCTCCTCGGCGGGAAAGAATCCCTTGTCCGCCAGGATCGCGTACTGGGCGAGGCAGCCGTGTCCCTTGCTGAGGATGAAGCGGTCGCGCAGGGGCCAGCGCGGCTCGTCCGCCCGGAAGCGCAGGACATCGTCGTAGAGCACGCGCACGATCTCGATCAACGACAGGCTTGAGCCGATGTGGCCCCGCCCGCCGCCTTCGAGGGCTTCGACGACCCGGCGGCGCAGGGCGTTCGAGCGTTCGTCCAGGGGAACAGGATCAGGGGTGGAGGTCATGGAACAGCCGATCACCATCGTTGGCGAGGGACGCAAGCAGACGCCGCGCCGCCTCCAGTTGCCGGGTTTGCGCCGCCGCCCGGTCATCGGCCCCGGCATAGGCGCGCCGCAGCCAGCGTTCGGGCAGGAACTCGTTCAGCAGGATCATGCACCAGCGCAGCCCGTACAGAGGGTATAGGTAAAACAGCCTGGATTCAAAGGTCCCGTCATGCCCATAAACCGCGCGCGCGCGTTTCAGGAAACGCCCCCTGACCGCCTGTGGGCACGCAAAGCCCGGATGCAGGAGGAAATCGGCGACCAGCTTCACCGGATCGTCGCGGCCGAAGTATTCGAAATCGAGAAAGGTCACCCGGCCCGACCGGGCAAGGGCGTTGTGAAAGCCGAAGTCCGACGGGCTGAGGGTGATGCGTCCGGCGTCGATGTCCGCCTCGAAATCATAGCCGTCCCGCGCTCTGCGGCCGTGATCGGCCAAGGCGGGGGCGAACGCGGTGTCGAGAAAGCCGGCCAGTTCCGAAAGCCCGTCCCCACGGGCGGCGGTACGCAGCCGTTGCAGACGCCCGTCGATCTGCCTCCACACCTCGCGTCCGGACAGGCATGCCTCGGAGGCCGGCGGGAACGCAAGGGCCTCGCCGTCGGTCCGCAGGGCGTGGAGCCGGTCCAGGAAATCCGCCGCCGCGTCGGCGTCGGCCTCCGTCGCCGAGGTGACGGGCTCTCCGTCGATCCAGGAATAAAGCGCGGCCCCCGCCGCGTCGTCGCGGGCGATGGGCGAGGGGACGCAGGTCAGCCCATGGCGGGTGAGGAACTCCAGGGCGCGGAATTCCGTTCCCAGGCGGTCGCGGGGATCGGAGGAATCACGCAGATAGAGCTTGAGGGCGAAGGCGCGCCCCTCCGCCGTGACGCGGTACAGCCGGTTGTTGCCGCCGCGCCGCGCCGGTTCCGCCACGGCCTCCGCCGTTCCGCTCAGAGCGCGGGCGAGGGCCTGAACATCCGGGAACGTTTCCCGGCGCGTCGCGTTATCCACTTCCGCCCCCCTCCGGGCGTACTCCTCCGGCTCCCTCCGGGCGCACGCAATCGAAGGTTAAATCCTTGCGCTTGAGGTAGCGGCAGCGGCCGCATTCCAGGCACGGCACCACCTCGGACGAGCGCCCGGCGGCGGACTTTTCGATGATCAGGGGGTCGGCGATCAGGGCCTGGGCCAGCCCGATCAGGTCTCCCTGGCCGTCCCGGAGGATGCGGGCTCCGGTTTCCAGCGAACGGATGCCTCCCTGCGCCACCACCGGCGCGCGGGCGAAGCGGCGCAGTTCCCCGGCATAGCGCCAGTAGTCCCCCCGGGCCATGTGAATCGGCTTCTGCTTGGCGGTGTCGTAAATCCCCGCCGACACCACCCAATAGGCGCAGCCGAGGGCTTCGAGCAGGTCGACGACGGGGCGGTTGCTCTCGATGGTCATTCCGTCGGGGAGGAAGTCGTTGCCCGAAATCCGGCAACCGATCCGGCGCAGGGCTGCCGGCTCGCGGCGGGCGAGCTTCTCCGCGATGGCCTCCATGATCCGCAGCCGGTTTCCGGGGGAGCCGCCATACCGGTCGGTGCGGTGGTTGAAATAGGGCGAAAGGAACTGGTGCAGCAGATAACCGTGGGCCAGATGCAGTTCGACGAAGTCGAAAGAGCAGTTCAGGCCGGAAATGACCGCGTCCACGAACTCGTCCTCGATCCGGGCGATGTCTTCCGGTTCCAGCGGGTGGGCCATGATCCCGATGTCGGGGCAGACGTAGGCCGAGGGGCCGAGCACGGGCTGGCCCGAATAGGCGGTGTTGCCCTGGGCGCCGACGTGGAAGATTTGCAGCGAGGACAGGGCTCCGGTCTCCCGCACCGCGTCCGCCAGACGGCGCAGGCCCGGTTCAAACTCGGGCTTGCCGACGTGGGTTCCGGTGTTGGTGGAGCCCCCCTCGGGGGAGACGGAGCTGGCGCCGATGGTCACCATCCCGACGCCGGTCTTGCCCATCATGGCGTAGAACTGGACGACGAGATCGCTCACATGCCCGCGCCCGTCGGCCAGATTGATGGAAATGGGCGAGCAGACGATCCGGTTGCGCATCTCCAGCCCGCCGAGGCGGAACGGGGCGAGCAGCGGGGACAGGTCCTCTCCCGCGTTCACGGGGACACCCCGAACCGGTTGACCACCGACAGCCAGGTGTGCAGGTACAAGGTGGTCGGCGGTTCGGGCAGAGCCTTGACGAACCCGAGGCAGGCGTAAACCTCGTCCATCTGCCGTTCCGCCTCCGCCGCTGGATCGAACTCCGGCAGGAAGGGGGCCTCGGGATCGTCGAGCAGGCGCGCGAACCCGTCGCGGTAAAGCCCGTTGAGGCGGCGAAGGCGGGCGCCGAGCGCCGCGCGGAACGCCGGGAAAGCCTCCCCCGCCAGGGCCAGATAGGCGGCGTTGGCCGGATTTTGCAGGCGGGAGTCGAGATTGAGGGCGTCATAGAGGACGTTGTTCAGGCGCATGAAGCCCGGCCGTTCCTTCTTCAGGCGGTTGAGGGCGGCGTCCACCGCCTCCACCGCCGGATCGATGAAGCGGTAGTCCACATAGCCGGACAACGGCGGGCTGTCGGCGTCGGCCAGCCCCCGCTCGGCCAACTGGCGGTGCAACGCGGTTCCCCACATGACCAGAACCCGGTTGGTCAGGTTGAGGAAGTCCCAGCAGCGCCCGATGCCGTGGAGAAAGGCAGCCTTCTCCCGCAGCATGGGGAGGGTGGCGATGGGGGAGATCATCATGTAGCCGTAGATGACGCAGAAACGGCCGAACGCCTCCAGCCGGGCGGCGGTCTCCCGGCTGACGGCGCTGTCGGCGATCTTGTCGTAGAAGGCGAGTTCGACGTCGCTGCCCGATTCGATGCCGATGACCAGGACGTCGATCCCCGCCCGCTTCATCAGGTCGAGGTCGTCCGGGCCGAGCTTGAGCACGCTCTCGGCGCGCAGGTGCACCTTAAACGACAGGCGCAGGCCGCGCCCGGTCGCCAGTTCGGAGAAGCGGACCAGATCGCGGATGCCCCGGCGTCCCGGGTCCTCGAACGAGGAATCGATGACGTTGACGAAGAAATAGCCGTTGCGTTCGACCTCCGCCAGCCGCTCGACGAAGGCCTCGACCGGCAGTCCGTCCCACGGCAGTTCGGATTTCAGGGTGCGGTTGGCCTGGCCCTCGATGCAGTAGGTGCAGGCCGACAGGCATCCGCGCGCCCGCTGCACCCGGATCGAGCGGTCCTCGGCTCCCCGCGCCAGCGGCCGCGCCGGCTCTGGCAGGGAGGCGAACCGGAAGTAGTGCAGGGGATGGCCTCCCGTCCCTTCCCGTCCGACCGCCGCCGCCGTCGGCCGCCCCAGGATCAGGGCGGCGAGGGCGTGGTCGGCAAAGCCGATCAGAACCCAGTCCAGTTCGGGAATTCGCTGCAACAGGGTCGCGGCGATGGTCCAGCCCCGCGGCCCGCCGATCAGTTTCTCATGCTGATGCTGGTCCGAGTTCTGGAGCACGATCCGCGCGGAGGGAAACCGGTCCCGGTACGCCCGGACCAACTCGGGCAACAGTCCGACCGAGCCGATCATCGGATGGATGACCACGTAATCCGCCGAGGCCGCCCTGCCCAGGGAGGAGAAGGCGACGTCTCCCCGCGTCAGCCGGGCCACCTCGGGGACGGCCCGGCACCCCAGGCGCTCCATGACGGAAACCAGGATGCGCTGGGACACCGGGTGCTCGACCAGCTCGAACTCGTTGTCGTCGAGAACCGGATAGGCGAACACGACGGTGGTCGTGGACAGGCGCTCGCGGTCCTCCGCCGACAGGGTGCCGGCGAAGGCGTCGAAGTCGATGTACAGGGAGCCTCCCATCTCAGCCCCTCCCTTGCTGCAACAGAGTCCGCGCGGCGGCGGCGACGGTGGTGGGAACGTGCGCGTGCATGCAGCCCCCGCAGCCGTCGACCCCGGCGGCGGCGAAACACGGGCGATGGACGCAGGGGCTGTCAGGCCAAAGAACGGTTCCCGGCTCGTAGCCGTGGGCCTCGGCGAAATCCGTGGGTCCGGCGAGGACGATCAACGCCGCTCCGTGATACATGGCCAGATGGCACCCCAGGCCGACCGAGGAGATCAGCAGGCGGCACCGCTTGATCCAGGCGACGTAGGCGGCGAGGTCGTCGTTGTCCGGCTGCCAGTCCACCGTCAGGGAGACTCCGAGAAGCCCGGCGATTTCCCGCCACAGCGGCGGAGGCAGCGCCTTGATCGCCCAGGCGTCGGGCACCCGCCAGTTCAATCCGACGTCGATGTCCCGGTTCCCCTCGGAACGGGCCGGGGAGAAACGCTCCGGAACCTCGGCCCCGAACCGCCGTCCGATCAGGACGGGAAGGTCGAAGGTGGCCCGTTTCAAGGGGCCGTTCCCGGCGATCAGTTCGTCGATGCCGACGACCCCCGCGAACGGCAGGGACCTCCGGTCGAGGTTGAGGGTTACGTCGTACCCTTCGTGGGCCTGGGCCAGCCGCTCCGGAGGGACCACCTCGGTCACCTCGCGGCAATCCGCGATCAGCGGACGCAGATGGGGGGGCGAACACCAGCCGACCCGCCGCGCCCCGAAGTGGGGCAGCATGGCGAGGACCCGGACCAGATCGCCCAGCCCCAGGGCCTCCTTTCCCTCCGCTCCGGGAAAACCGGCGACGATCAGCACGGAGGCTCCGGCGAGGGCGCTCATGGCGACGTTCCGTCGCGGGCGCTCAATGGCGACGTTCCGTCGCGGGCGCTCAATGGCGACGTTCCGTCGCGGGCGGCGTACCAGCGGCAGACGGCGGGCAGGAACTCGGCGGGGGCGGCGAGGCGGGAGCGGAAGGCGCGCCGGAACAGGGCGTCGTCGAGGCTGACATTGACGGGATACGGCCCATCGGGCGCGCCGGGCTCGCCGAGGACGGCCTTTCCCTTCGCCTCCAGGGCGGTCATGGCGACGGAGAGATAGTCGGCGACGGAGGTCCGGGCGCCCGCGACGTTGTAGGCCGCCGCGGGAATGTCGTCCCGCTCCACGGCTTCCCGGTAGACGCGGCCGAGGTCGCCCGCATACACCTGCTGATAGGTGTCATCGGGGCGGGCCTTCAGCCGGACACCGCCGGTGCGGTGGATTTCGAGCGGAATGGCGGCGGATTTCCCGGAGAAATCGTCCTCGCCGACCACGTTGTGCAGACGGAAGACGATCGGGGAGAGATCGGCGCGGGCGAGCGCCTCCGTCTCGCACGCGCGCTTGGCGGTGGCGTAGGCGACCTCGCCCGGCAGGTAGGGGGGGCACATGCGGACGCACCCGGTGGAGGCGGCCCAGTCCTCCTCGCCGACGGGCCGCCCCCCGGTCAGGGCGTCCAAGTAGGTCATCACCGTGCTGGTCAGAATGTAGCGCCCGCAGCGTCCGCCGAGAAGTTCCAGGACGGCGCGGGCCTCCTCCGGCTGGTAGCAGATATTATCGATGACGGCGTCGAAGGAGCGGCCGGACAGGCACCCGGCCAGTGCGGCCCGGTCCTTGCGGTCGCAGCGGAGCCACTCGGCCCCGGCGAGGCACGGCCGGTTGCCGCGGCTGATGGCGACGACCCGGTGTCCGGCGGCGGCAAGGTCCTCCACGACGCGGCGGCCGAAAAAGCGCGTTCCTCCGATGACCAGGACGTCCTTCATGCCGAAAACCCCGTGGCCGAAAACCCCGTGACCGAGCGTCCCCGTTTGTAGCATATGAGAACGGATTCGTCTCTGGAAACCGGTGGTTTCCCTTGGGTTCCCCTTTCCATGGGCCGATTGTTCCTGTAGACACTCGTCCATGTCGCTCCTGCGTTCCATCGCCACGATCGGTGGTTTTACCCTGCTCAGCCGGGTGACCGGGTTCGCCCGGGACATTCTGACCGCGAACGTCCTGGGCGCGGGCGTGGTGGCGGACGTGTTCTTCGTCGCGTTCAAGTTCCCGAACCTGTTCCGCCGCCTGTTCGCCGAGGGGGCCTTCAGCGCCGCCTTCGTGCCGATCTATGCCGGGATGGTGGAACGCGACGGCCTGCGGGAGGCCAACCTGTTCGCGGAACGGGCCCTGGCGGTGTTGGGGACCGTGCTGCTGGCGTTCGTCGCGCTGATGGAACTGGCCATGCCCTGGGCCATGTACGGCTTCGCCCCTGGATTCGGCTCCGTGCCGGGCAAGATCGAGCTGGCCGTGGAGATGACCCGCATCACCTTTCCCTATCTGGTGTTCATCTCGGTGGTCTCTCTTCAGGCCGGGGTTCTGAATTCGCTGGGGCGGTTCGCGGCGGCGGCGGCGGCTCCGATCCTCCTCAACCTGACCATGATCGGCGCCCTTCTGGCATTGTCGCCCATCACGGAGACGCCGGGGCACGCCTTGTCGTGGGGAGTGGCCGCCGCCGGCCTGTTCCAACTGGCATGGCTGTCGGCGAGGTGCGCCCGCGCCGGGGCGGCGCTGAGGCTCGTCCGGCCCCGTTTCGACGATAGGGTGCGGCTGTTGCTCCGGCGGATCGCTCCGGTCGCCTTCGGCGCCGGGCTGTATCAGATCAATCTGCTGGTCGATACCATTCTCGCCTCGACGGTGGCCAACGGGGCCGTGTCGTTCCTGTACTACGCCGACCGGGTGAACCAGTTTCCCCTCGGCGTGGTGGGGGTGGCGGTCGGTACGGCGTTGTTGCCGCTCCTGTCGCGCCGCCTCGGCGCGGGTGACGAGGCCGGAGCCATGACCAGCCAGAACCGGGCCTTGGAATTCGCCCTGCTGCTGACCGTGCCCGCCGCCGTGGCGCTGATGCTGACGGCCGGGCCGGTGGTTTCGGTGCTGTTCGAACGCGGGGCCTTCGGTCCCGCCGAGCGCGACGCCACCGCCGCCGCCCTGGCCGCCTTTGCCGTGGGCCTGCCCGCCTTCGTGCTGATCAAGGCTCTGACGCCGGGGTTCTTCGCCCGGCACGACACCGCCACCCCGGTGCGCTGCGCCGCCGTGGCGTTGGTGGCCAACGTGGTCCTCAGCCTGATTCTGATGGGATCGATGAAGCATGTGGGCATTGCCCTCGCCTCGTCCCTGTCGTCGTGGCTGAACGCCGGGCTGCTGGCCACGATCCTGCACCGGCGCGGTTTCCTCGCGATCGACGCCCGGCTGCGGTCGCGGCTGCCCCGGCTGTTTTTCTCCTGCTCCGTCCTGGGGGGAGTGATGGCGCTGGGCCTGCGCGGTCTGGAGCCTTTTCTGTCCGGCCCCCTGGCGGTGCGGTCCGCGGCGCTCGCTCTTCTGGTGGCCGGAGGGCTCGGGGCGTTTGCTCTCCTCGCCCAATTGACCGGTCTCGCCCGCCTCTCGGACCTGCGCTCGATGATGCGCGGCCAGGACGCCCCCCCTCCGCCTCCTGTCCGGGAGTCGTGACAGCGGGGGCTTTACGCGCCGGGCGTGACGGGCTAGCTTCCCCCCGTCATCAAGTCTTCCCAACGAAAGTGAAAACGATCATGAGACCTTCGGGCCGAGCCGCCGACCAACTCCGTGCCGTCATCCTGACCCCCCATGCCGCCAAGCATGCGGAGGGGTCGTGTCTGGCGCAGTTCGGAGACACCCATGTGCTGTGCACCGCCTCCATCGACGAGAAGGTGCCCGGTTTCCTGCGGGGAACGGGGAAGGGGTGGGTCACGGCCGAGTACGGCATGCTTCCCCGCTCCACCCACACCCGCACCGACCGCGAGGCGGCGCGGGGCAAACAGAGCGGCCGCACCCAGGAAATCCAGCGCCTGATCGGCCGGTCGCTGCGCTCGATCACCGATCTGAAGGCGATGAACGAGATGCAGATCAAGATCGACTGCGACGTGATTCTGGCCGATGGGGGAACGCGGACGGCCTCGATCACCGGGGCTTACGTGGCCCTGCATCTGGCGTTCCAGCATCTGGTGAAGCTGGGCGTTCTGAAAGAAGTGCCTCTGACCGATCAGGTGGCCGCCGTCTCCTGCGGCATCTACGAGGGGGTTCCGGTGCTGGACCTGGACTATGCCGAGGACTCGTCCGCCCAGGCCGATTCCAACTTCGTGCTGACCGCGAAGGACATGATCGTCGAGGTCCAGGGCACCGCCGAGGAAAAGCCGTTCACCCAGGGTGAGTTCGTCCAACTCCTCGACCTCGCGCGCAAGGGAGTCGGCGAATTGACCCGGCTCCAGCGTCAGGCCCTGGGGCTCTGAGACCTTGACGCGGCGATTTCCCGGAGGGCGGCTGGTCGTGGCCAGCCACAACGGAGGAAAGGTGGGGGAGATCGCCCACCTGCTGTCGCCCTTTTCCGTCGAGGTGGTCTCGGCCGGGGAACTCGGCCTCCCCGAACCGGAGGAGACGGGGGAGACCTTCCGCGCCAACGCCGAGCTGAAGGCCCTGGCGGCGGCTCGGGCCACCGGCCTGCCGGCGCTTGCCGACGACTCCGGGCTGATGGTGGACGCCCTGAACGGGGCTCCCGGCATCTACTCGGCGCGTTGGGGCGGGCCGGAGCGGGACTTCGTCCGCGCCATGGAGCGGGTGGAGGCGGAACTGGCGGGAAAGACGGATCGGCGCGCCCGCTTCGTCTGCGCCCTGACCCTCGCCTGGGCGGATGGGCACTGCGAAACCTTCGAGGGAACGGTCGGGGGGGTCATGGTCTGGCCGCCCCGGGGGAAGCAGGGATTCGGTTACGATCCGGTGTTCCAGCCCGACGGCCGCACCCTTACCTTCGGCGAGATGGACCCCGGCGCCAAACACGCCATCAGCCACCGCGCCGACGCCTTCGCAAAGCTGGTCGCGGCCTGCTTCGTTTGAGAGCCTCCGTCGGCGACTGGACAGCTTCCGTCGGGCGACCTAGACTGCACCGCCGACCCCGAGACTCTTCGCGGGCCGTGAGGGGGGAAGTTAAGGACGTTTCGATGAAAGAAATTACCCTGCACGACCTCAAGGACGCGCTGGACCGGAACGAGTTCCAGCTCTACTACCAGCCCAAGGTGTCCTTCCAGACGGGCGCGATCGTCGGGGCCGAGGCCCTGATCCGCTGGTACGAGGGGCATAGCGGCAACAACATCATCAATCCCGGAGAATTCATTCCGCTGGCGGAAAGGACCGGGTTCGTTTCCATCCTGACCGAGCGGATTTTCGACCTTCTGGGGAAGGACGCCCCGTTGCTGATGGCCCAGGACCCGAACCTGAAGATCGCCGTGAACGTGTCTCCCCACGACTTCAAGAAGAACCGCATCGTCAATTACATGGAGCAGCTTGAGGCGAAGAAGACCCTTGCCCCGACGTCGCTCCAGCTTGAAATCACGGAAGAAACGGCGACGACCGCATCGGACGAGCTGGTTGCGGTCATGATGGCCCTGACGGAATATGGCGTCCTTTTCTCCCTGGATGACTTCGGAACCGGATATTCGTCCCTCGACGTGCTGTCGCGGCTCCCGTTTTCGGAAATCAAGATCGACCAGAGTCTGGTCCGTCAGGTTTCCAGCAATCCCAAGGCGAAAAGCATCGTCTCGGCGACGATCCGCATGGCGCATCGCCTCAACATGCACACCGTCGGCGAAGGCGTCGAAACGGAGACCGCGTTCCGGGACATGGCCTTCGCCGGTTGCGAGATCACCCAGGGGTATTGGATCAGCCGCCCGCTTCCCCTCGCCGATTTTCTCGAATTCGTCGCCCTCGGCCATCGCTGGCCCACCAATGTCGCCGGAGTCCTGTTCCAGGCGCAGATGGATCACATTCAATGGCGTCATGATCTGGTCGATCTGTATCATGGAATCGCCGACGGCGTCGCGGCCGGTTCCGCCGAAGTCACCGCCGATCTGACCCGGAAGATTTCCGATCATCATGCGTGCAGGCTGGGGATGTGGTGCGACGGCAACGCCCGCGCCTATGCCTCCCTGCGGGAGTTCACCGCCCTGGAGGCTCCCCACCGGCGTTTCCACGAGATCGGCGCGCGCCTCATCGAAAAGGCCGTCCGCCACGATACCGGCGAGTGCAAGGATCTGCTGCACGAGTTCAGCCAGTTATCGACGGACATCCTGAATTGCCTTCATAGCCTCGAAGACGTCATCCACCGGTCGTCCCGCGCCGCCGCCGGAGGAAAAGGCGCCGGCGCGGCGTCCGCGTGAGGCTCTTGAGCAGGGCGGAGGCGGGTCCTTATTGAAATCTTGGTCTTTCCGGTGCCTTGGCCGCATATCTGGCGACCATGACGTTCAAACCCTTCGCGCGTAGAAGCGCCTCGATCTCGCCGGGGCTGCGTGCGGAGAGGTTTTCGGGCAGGTCTGCGGGCGGGTGACCCGTCGCAACGATCAGCGTGGCGTCCCAGGACGCCGCCACTTTCCACGGATTGCCGCCGGTCTTCACGGCCACCGGCTCATTGGGGCGGATGACGCGGCGTTTCATGATTGCTGAGTCCCCCTCCATGGTGGACAGCAGGTAGATCCATGCCGCTTCCGGTTCGCCTTCGCTCTTGCCGATGCGAAATTCCAGGCCGCAAAGCCCCTGGGCGGAACCGGGCGGGAAGATGCCCGAGGGATCGGCGGCCACTTCCGTTTCCTCGGGCGCCATCCCGGTCAGCCGCAGCGACCCGCAGCCAGCACCATCAGGAGCGCGCAGTTCGATGGCATCCACGGATATCCTGCCCTTTGGCTCGACCGGCTTGGGCGGGGGCAGTTGTGCGGCCTCGGGTTCCACGATGGGCGGCGGCGAGGGGGGAGGGGCCGCTGTCGCCGCTGGTTCCGGTTGGGGCTGAACCTCTTTTTCTTTCGCGATGAGGGGTAACGGCGACGGTATTCGGTCCCATGCCGAGTGGATCGTCCACGCCGCATAGGCTCCGGTGGCGACCATTACGCCGATCGCGGCGGCAAGGATCGGGCGAATGCGGCGGCGAGGATGCGGCGAGGGCCGAGGATCGTCCCCATCCAGACCGACCGCCGCCCAGTCCCGGACGCCACGAATGGTGATGGCCCCCCGGGAGAGACCAAGGTGATCGGCCTCATCCTCGACCTCGGCCTGGTTCTCCTCCGGGATCAGCAGCGTTGTCGGGATGCCATCCCGGGCCAGCTCGGTCAGCAGCGCCTCTGACCGCCGCACCTTGTCCCGGCATTGCTCCACCCCGGCCACGGCAAGCTCGTGACGGACCTCGCCGGTTACCCAGAGAACCGCATCGGCGTTCATGCCGGGACCAGCCAAACGTCCCGCCGCATGCAGGGCGTGGGCGGCGAGAAACCCAAGCTGCCAGCTTCGTCCGTGGGAAATGCGGTGGGAAACATCGACGCGGAAGGACGGGTGCCCGAACAGGCGTTCGACGACGCCGGTGGGCTTGCGCACGAAGGCGTCGTAGTCCCGGCTGATGGGAAGCGCCTCCGAGGTTCCGTCAAGGCAGACCACCGAGCGGACGTCCACGTCCTCGGCAACGATTCGCTGGATCTCGCTCGGCCCCTCGGTGGTGGCGATGAAGACCCGAACCGCGCCCGTCACCACAGGAACAGCTCCGTTCCCGGATCGCGCAGCAGGCGGACTTCCTCGGCTGTTTCCTCGGTCAGAATCTGGATGACCCCGTCCTGGGCGGCCGGCAACGCCATCTTCACGTGCTGCCCGGACGGCCCACGCAGAACCAATGTCGTCGGCTGATGATCGCCGGCAAGATCGACGAGGAGATAGATCAGCCCGGCTCCCGCCCTGGACGGCTTGATGCGCAGGCGGAAGCCGTTTCCCTCGCGCACGTCGAGGTCACCCGAACTGGCCGCCGCCGCCCGGGCTCCATGCCATCCCGCCGTCCGGTGCAGGAGCCGTTCGAAATCGCGTGCCAGACGTTGATCGGCAGCAATCGCTCTTTCCACATCCCGCGAGAGGCGGGGCTCCGCGCCCCGGACCCACGCCAACAGGTCGCGGAAGGCGACGCGGCGGCGCGGTCCCGCTCCGCCGGCGCCATCCTCCGAAGTCGTCAACCCGTCGATAGCCATGAGGGCTTCGACCGCGCGTCTTGCCACCATCTGCTGTCGGGGGGGAAGGGTATTCCATGTACTGCTCATTCCGGCACTCCATAAATCCGGCGAAAGCCCGCGGTGAACGTCGCCCGGTCGGTCTCGAACTGCTGGTCCCAGGTGCCGGTCGGCAAGGCCAGCCGACCGAGGTGCGCCTGGACCCCTTCCAGCCGGATGACGACTTCGGCCACCAGCGGAGCCCCGGCGATGAAGCCCTCGACGACCGTGGCATCCTCCCACTCGTCGGGCCGGAAACCCTGCCGGGCGAGACCCTTCGCCGCCATCCGCGCTTCCGCCAGGAACCGTTCCACGTTCGGCCGTTCTTCTTCTGCCTTGTCCATGGAAGGGTCGGGGACGGATTTCCGCCGGAATGGCACGACATCCGCCGTCATCTCGCCGGCAAGCCGCAAATCCGGCCGCAAAAGGCGGACCAGCGTTTCGGTCATGGCGCCATCGCGGCCATGGAGCACGTGCACCGATGCCAGGAGGACTCTCCACCCATGGGCCGCCAAGTCCGCCAAGCGCCGCTGATGGGCCATGTAGTCCTCGCGGCAACTCGCCTCGATCGTCGCGGCAAGGTCTCCCCGTGGCACGCCGGACCGTAGCGACTGGGAAATCAGGGATTGGGCCGGGCCGAAGACTTCGCATCGGGCGAACGAGAGCGGCAGATCGTCGGCCGCCCGTCCGCATTGGAACAGGAACGCCATCGCGCCGCGTTCCCTGGCATTGAAGAATTTGATGTGCGAGGCCGGGGCCTCGGCAAGACGCTCGAACGGATTGACCTGGTCCTCCACGGCCTCCACCACGGTTTCGATTTCACCCGGATCGACCTCGCCGTCCTCGATGGAGGATCCGATCGGCCGGGCCTGCTCGATGGCGCCGATGACCTCCGCCTGCGCCACGACCTGCCGGAGTCGTGCGAAGGCCAGAAAGACCGAAGTGAAGGTGCGGAAGTCCTCGGCTCCGCCCACGGACGCCAGCCAGAAATCGAGCACCGCCCGGTCATCGATGGCATGCGGGTCGAAATCGCCGTCGTTCCTGGCCGTCAGGAAATCGATCATGGCCGCCACCTTCCGCTGCGTTTGCAGCGGCGGAAGGTGGTCCTTCAAATACGCATAGACGAGCCGCGACAGGGAATTCGCCTGTTCCGAGATCTCCACCTTCGTCGCCGTCGGCCGTGCCAGGGGAGCGAGGATGTCGTCAAGGTCGGCAAAGCCGATGGTCGTAACGAGGAATTCCATCACGGCACACAGGAAAATCATGCGGCCGTAGGCGATCGAGAACGTGCCGTCGCGATAGACCAGCTCGATCTCGCCCGGGTGCGGACGCAAGATCGCCCCGGACGGCGGGCAGCGGGAGAACAATCCCTTGAAACGGCTGGCCCGTAACGGCCCAGGTATCCCCCAGAAGAAGTCGACATAGCCGCCCCGGCATGCCGAGGCCGCTCGCACCAGATGGCAAAGTTCGAGGAGGGCGGTGGCATACGTGCGGCACGACACAACGCGGGCCACAGCCCGGCACGCTTCGCGAGAAAAACGCGGCTCCCCGCCATCCGATGCCTCGGCGAGCAGCCGGAACGCCGCGACCAGTTCCGGACTTTTTTCCGCCTCCAGGATCAGGTGTTCGAACGCCGTCATTTCACCCTGTATGGACGAGGGGGCATGTCCTCTGTTTTCAACAATATGATCCTATGGATATCTCTCGCCGCCATACTAGCAGGGTCCCTAATTCTGTCAGCAGTCACAGATTGCGCATCTTGAGTTTTGCCTAGAAGAACCATTCCTTCTTTCGACGCCATCCCGAGCACACGGCCCGTGCCGACATCAATAGCGCGCAAATTGACCTTTAAATTTGCAGTTGTCGACATATGGTCCATG
>JADGDA010000099.1 GCA_015228695.1 Alphaproteobacteria bacterium | reverse complement strand
GGGTTTTGCGCAAAAGGGGCCCCCGGGAAAGGGGGGGGGGAGGGGGGGGGGGGGGGGGGGGGGGGGGGGGGGGGGGGGGGGGAGCATGCCTTGTGCGCGGCCATCGCCCGGTCGCCGCTGTGCACGGAGTTGTTCTGCGCGCCCGGCAATGCCGGGATCGCCGGGGTGGCCCGCTGCGTTCCCGTTTCCGCCGATGATATCGGGGGCCTTCTGGCCTTCTGCCGCGACTCGGGGATCGACTTCGTGGTGGTCGGTCCGGAGCAGCCGCTGGTCCTGGGACTGGTGGACCGTCTGGAGGCCGCCGGGATCAAGGCGTTCGGCCCCAGCGCCGCGGCGGCGGTCCTGGAAGGCTCGAAGGGTTTCATGAAGGATCTGGCGGAGCGGTGCGGGGTTCCCTCGGCGTGGTACGGCCGTTTCCGCGACCCCGAGGCCGCCAAGGACTTCATCCGCGCCAAGGGTGCCCCCATCGTGGTCAAGGCGGACGGTCTGGCCGCTGGCAAGGGGGTGATCCTGTGCCGGACGATCGACGAGGCCCTGGCCGCCGTCGATCTGGTGATGGCGGACCGGGCCTTCGGCGCCGCCGGGGACGAGGTGGTGGTGGAGGAATTCCTGGAGGGCGAGGAGGCGAGCTTCTTCGCCCTGGTGGACGGGCGCACGGCCCTTCCCCTGGCGGCGGCGCAGGATCACAAGGCGGTGGGCGACGGCGACACCGGCCCCAACACCGGCGGCATGGGGGCCTATTCTCCCGCGCCGGTGGTCACGCCGGCCCTGGAGGCGGAGATCATGGAACGGATCATCCTTCCCTCCGTGCGCGGAATGGCGGAGATGGGATGCCCGTTCAAGGGCGTGCTGTTCGCCGGCCTGATGATCGGGCGGGACGGCCCGAAGCTCCTGGAGTTCAACGTCCGCTTCGGCGACCCGGAATGCCAGGTGCTGATGGCCCGTCTGCGGTCGGACCTGCTGGAGGTGCTGCTGGCGGCGCGGGAGGGGACGCTCGACCGCGTCGCCCTGCGCTGGAGCGACGAGGTGGCTCTGGTGGTGGTGATGGCCGCCAGGGGCTATCCCGGACCCTACGTCAAGGGGACCGAGATCCGGGGGCTGGAGCGGGCCGAGGCTCTGGGGGCGCGCGTCTATCACGCCGGCACCCGCGCCGACGGCGGCCGCGTTCTGGCGGACGGGGGGCGGGTGCTGGGGGTCGCAGCGACGGGCGCGACGGTGGCCCTGGCCCAGCGGACGGCCTATGCCGCCGTGGACGCCATCGACTGGCCGGAGGGCTTCTGCCGCCGCGATATCGGCTGGAGGGCGATCGGAGGGGGCGTGTGAACATGAACAACCTCATGCCTCCGGGACGCGGCCCCCTGAGCCGCAGGCGGTTTCTCGGCGGAGCCGCGGCGGCGGGATGTCTGTGCGGATTGGGCGCCTGTTCGGTCAATCCCGCCACCGGACGCAGCAGCTTCACCGCCTTCATGTCGCCGGAGGAGGAAATCAGGGTCGGCGACGAGGAGCATCCGAAGGTCCTGAAAAGCATGGGTGGCGAATACGCCGACGCGCGGCTTTCCGGCTACGTCACGCACATCGGCCGCCGCCTCGCCCAGGTCTCGGAATTGCAGGGTCTTCCCTATTCCTTCACCATCCTCAACTCCACCGTCGTCAACGCCCTGGCCCTGCCGGGCGGGCGTATCTACGTCACCCGGGGCCTGCTCGCCCTCGCCAACAACGAGGCCGAACTGGCGGGCGTCATGGCTCACGAGGTCGGCCACGTCAACGCGCGCCACTCCGCCGAGCGCCACAGCCAGACGGTGCTGGGCAACATCGGCGCGACCGCCCTCGGGATCGCGGGCTCCATCGTCGGGATCGGCGGCATCGGGGACCTCGCCCAGATGGGGACCAACATCTATCTCCAGGCGTTCTCCCGCGAGCAGGAACTGGAGGCGGACACGCTGGGCGTGCGGTATCTGGCGCGGGCCGGGTACGACGTCGGAGGCGTGGGGGCGTTTCTCTCCACCCTGCGCGAGCACAGCATCGTGAGGGCGAAGATGGACGGAAGGCCCGAGGAGTCCGTGGACGAGTACGACATGATGGCCACCCACCCCCGTACCATCGACCGGGTGCAAAAGGCGATTGAGGCGTCCCAGGGCATCCGGCAGGCCAATCCGAAAGTCGGCCGCGCGGAGTATCTGGCGCGGATCAACGGCTTGGCCTTCGGCGATGATCCGACACAGGGGGTCGTCAAGGGGACCCGCTTCGTCCATCCCGAACTGCGCTTCGAATTCACCGTTCCCGACGGATTCGTCCTGAGCAACAACGACAGGAACGTGGTCGCGAAGAGTTCCGCCGGCGCCGTCATCACCTTCGACATCGCCCCGATGAAGCGGCCCGGCCCGGTCAACCGCTATCTGGTGGAGGAATGGGCGGCGGGCGAAACCCTCCGCTCCGTCGAGACCCTCTCCATCAACGGAATGGAAGCGGCCACCGGCGCGACCCGGGTGCAAACCCGCACCCGGGGGACCGTCGACCTGCGTCTGGTCGCGGCGCGGCGCGAGCCGGACAGCGTCTACCGCTTCGCCTTCCTCACTCCGACGACGGAAACCGCCCGGCTGACGGAGGAACTGAAACGGACCACCTACAGCCTGCGCGCCCTCTCCCCCTCCGAGGCGAAGCAGGTCGCCGCGCTGCGCCTGATCGTGGTCCCCGTCCGCCCGGACGACACGGACAAGTCCCTGGCCGCCGGGCTGCCGTTCGGGGAATTCAACGGAGACTGGTTCCGGCTCCTCAACGGCCTCAAACCGGGCCAGTCCCTCCAGCCGGGGACCGAGATCAAGACCGTCGCGGGATGACGGTTCCGTTGGATTGGAAAAAACCATGCGCGTTCTTCTGCTCGTCACCAAATACGGATACCCCGATCCCGCGCCCCAGCCGGGGTTGTTTCCGCAAGGAGTGGCCTATATCGCCGGGGCGTTGCAGGCGGCGGGGCATGAGGTTTTCGGCTGCAACATGTCCTACGCCCTGACGAAGGGAAGCGCCCAGGAACTGCTGCACCGCGCCTTGTCGCAGGCCATCTCCCGGTATCAGCCGCAGGCGATCGCCATCGGGGGACTTTCGGCGGATTATCTTTTCCTCGCCCACGCGATCACGATGTGCCGAAGTTTGGCTCCCGACGTCCCCGTGATCCTGGGCGGAGGAATCGTCACCGCCGACCTGGAGTTCATTTTTTCCGATTTGCGGCCGGATTTTGCCATCACGGGGGACGGAGAGATTCCCATCGTCGAGCTTCTTGCCGCGCTTGGGAACGGAGGGCCGCTGCGGGAGATCGGGGGGCTGACGTTCTGGCTCGACGGCGAGGCCGTCGTCAATCCCGAACGCCCGAAAAGCAAAATCCTGCCATCCTATGCCTTCCCGAGTTACGACGTCCTGGGAATCGACGATTTCTTCCAGGCGAGCGGCCATTTCCACTCGCCGCACATCGCCTCGCTCCACCCGAGGCCCCGACTGCTTCCCTTCAGCGCGGGCCGGTCCTGCCCCTTCAAATGCACATTCTGTTTCCACTCGTCCGGGTCGGTCTATTCACAACGAACGATCCCCGATGTTCTCAACGAGATTGTCTATTTCAAGGAAAAACACGACTTCAATTGTTTCATTGTGTATGACGAATTATTCTCCGTGAAAGAAGCTAGGGTACGGGAGTTCTGCGAAGGACTGCGCGCATTGAATCTCGGCGTCAAGTGGACCTGCGCGATGCGGGTCCCGGACATCAACGAGGATATCCTCCGCGATATGAAGGACGCGGGTTGCGCCATGGTCGGAGTCGGGCTGGAAAGCGCCAATGATCGCGTCCTTGCCAGCATGCGGAAAAAAATCACCCGGCAGCAGATCGAGCGCGCCATCTCGGCGGCGGAGCATACGGGCGTCGGCCTTCAGGGAAACTTCATCTTCGGAGACCCCGCCGAAACGCGCGACAGCATACGGGAAACATTCGACTTCTGCATGGCGCACAGCAAACACGTCTTCGCGACGGGAATCATCGTTCCGTTTCCATCCACGCCGATCTTCGATGACGCCCTGCGCAAGGGGGTGATCGCCGACAAGAAGACGTATTACGAATCCCTGCATCAATCGCGATTCTACAACATGACGGACATTCCCTCGGAGGAGTTCGTGCCCCTGGTGATGGAGGGAATGGCGGCCCACGCTCGGATGATGCCGCCCGGACGCATCGATCCGAAGGCCTTTCTCGTGCAGAGCCCGGCCGGTTCCCTCGATGAATACGCGCGGTCCACCATCGTCTTCCGCGTCCAATGTCCGGCATGCGGGGAGTGGCTGGATCGGACCATGAACTATCCGGGGGACGCGGACGACGTCAAGAACGGTCATCTTGAGCATTTCTTCAAGTTTCTTGCCGAGTACCGGCATCTCGTCTGCCCGCATTGCTACCGGGTCGTGGCGATTCGGCTGAACCCCGCCGACACGCGCTTTTGGATCGTCGATATCGAGGCGATGGAGGTCCCGAGCTATCAGCGCATGGCGGAGATCGCCGACGCGGTTACCTGACGATCCCGGAGCCGACCGGCGTTTCGCTCCATCCGGCGGGCGTCGGGTCGAACCGCAGGGGTACCGCGTTGGGAACGGCCCCCTCGGCGCCCGAAAGGCCGAGGTGCCGACGCAGGGCGCGGCACACCCCGTTGTGCGCGACCAAAAGCACCGGCGGAGGGCCGGGCAGTCCGGCGACGGCGCCGATGGCGCGCGCCATGAACGCCGCCTGGGTCTCCCCGCCCTCGGGATCGGCATCGAGGGGGCGGTGGCTGATGTCCCGGTCCTGGAAGATGCCCCAATGCCGCTCCATCAGCCCCTCGGCGACATGAACGTCCACGCCGAGGACGGCTCCGATGATCGCGGCGGTTTCCCTGGCGCGGCTCAACGGGCTGGTGAAGATGGAGCCGACCCCGGTCCCGCGCAGGGAGACCGCGGCGGACCCGGCCTGCCTCCGCCCCTCGGCGTTCAGGGGCACGTCGATCTGCCCCATCACCCGCCGGCTGCGGTTATAGTCCGTGACCCCGTGACGGACGAAGTAAAAGGTCCGTCGGGGCAGACTCGGCAGCTCCATTACGGTCCTTTGCCGTGGATGAGATGCTGCGCGATATCGACGGCCTTCCGCGATCCCGTCCCGGTCGTGTCCACGACTTTGGTCTGGTCCTGGATCCAGGCGGCCACCTCGTCCCCGTTGACCGGATACTTCCCCAGCAGGGCGACGACGATGCCCTCCAGCGCCAGGACATGGGCCGCGATGTCGTCCAGGGACGACATGACGGTCTCGACCTGGCCCACGGTGGAATTGGTACTGGCCTTCACGTCCGCAAGCAGCCGGAGGATCTGGTCGAACAGGGCATCGGACATCTTGGGTTTCTCCCGAAAAGCTGTAATGGCTGGCATCATTTCGCGTATCGGAGCGAAAGTCACACAAAATTCCGGAACAATGCCTTGAAACGTTCCGTTTCGGCCACCAGGGCGGAGGCGATTCCAGGCTCCAGCGCCGAATGCCCGGCGTCGGGAACCACCGTGTAGCGGCATCCCGGCCAAGCGCGCGCCAGTTCGTCGGCGGTGGCGATCGGGCACACCATGTCGTAACGCCCCTGCACGATGGCGGCGGGGTGGCGGTGAAGCGCCGGCAGACCGTTCAGCAAGGCGTTCTCGTCCAGGAACCCTCCGTGCCGCATGTAGTGCGACTCGATCCGAGCCAGGGCCAACCCGCCTTCGGAACCGGAGGTTGGCAACCGGTGCGGGAGCAGGCGGGAGCAGGCGTCCTCATAGGCGCACCAAGCCCGCGCGGCGGGCAGATGCACGGCGGGGTCCGGGTCGTCGAGGCGGAGGGAATACGCCGTCAGGGGATCGGAACGTTCGTTTTCCGGCAGAAAGGACAGGAAGGCGAGATGCGCCTCGGGAAAGAAGCGGCCCATGCCGTGCAGGAACCACTCGACCTCGTGCCGCCGGAACAGGAACACCCCGCGCAGGATGAACCCGAGGCAGCGCTCCGGAAACGCCTGCCCGTAGGCGAGCGCCAGGGTGCTGCCCCACGAGCCGCCGAAAACGACCCACCGCTCGATGCCGAGGTGGGCGCGCAACATTTCCATGTCGGCGACGAGGTGCGCGGTGGTGTTGTCGCGGGTCTCGGCATGGGGCAGGGAACGGCCGGCGCCGCGCTGATCGAACAGGACGATGCGGTATCGGCGGGGATCGAAGAAACGCCGGTGGTCGGGCGACGTGCCGGCGCCGGGCCCCCCATGGACGAACACGACCGGAACGCCGTCGGGATTGCCGCTCTGTTCCCAATGCAGCCTGTGGAGGGAGTCGACCGCCAGATGGCCCGTCACGAAAGGCTCCGACCGGGGGAACAGGCCCATCGGGGGCCGCTGGGCGGAGGGTGTGTCCGAATGGGAGGCCTTGGGGGTCACTGCGCACGCTCTCTGGTATATGCTGTCTTGCCGACCCTGAAAATCTTCACGGCTTGCGAAGATGTTCAGGGTCGGCAAGACGAATCGTACCTTAGTTACGGCCAAAGGCCGCAATGTGGCGGTTACGGCCAAAGGCCGCAATGTGGCCATGATAGGCGGACGGGGGAGAGTCTCAAATCCTTATTCGCGGCGTGTTGCCGATCGTCCTGTGCCTGCTGGCCGGGGCGGCGGGAGCGGGGGACGCCGGCGCCCCCCTGATCCCTGCGGGAACGGCCCGGGTCGCCGATGTCGTGGACGGGGACACCCTCCGCCTCGACGACGGCCGGACCCTGCGCCTCGTCGGGATCATGGCGCCCAAGTCCGTTCTGGGCGACAAGGCCAGGGCCGCTTTGGCCGGGCTGGTCTCCGGCCGGACCGTGGACCTGCGGACCGGGGGACGGCCGAGGGACCGCCATGGGCGCGTGCTCGCGCATGTGTTCGTGGACGGCCTCTGGGTTCAGGGCGAGATGCTGGAGCGGGGCATGGCGCGGGTCCAGACCCTGGCCGACAACCGCTCCCTGGCCACGGGAATGTACGCGCGGGAGCAGCGCGCGCGCGGGCGCGGGCTTGGGGTGTGGGGACTTTCGATCCATGCCGTCCGCGCGCCGTCCGAGACCGGACGATGGATCGGCACCTTTCAGGTGGTCGAGGGGACTGTGGCCGAGGCCACGCGCGCGGGGGGGCGCATCTACCTCAACTTCGGGTCCGACTGGCGGAACGACTTCACGGTGTCGATTCCCCCGGAAGCGGCGGCGCTGTTCCGCAAGGAGAAAATCAACCCGCTGGACTGGAAAGGCCACCCGGTGCGGGTGCGGGGGTGGCTCGACAGCCTCAACGGCCCCATGATCGTTCTCTCCCATCCCGAACAGATCGAGATCGGCGCCGCGCCCTGACCGTCACCCCTTCGCGGGAAGAACGCTCGGCCCCGGATGGTTCGGGAAATGGCGGGCACGGAGAAGGTCGCGGGCCTGGGCCGCGTCCTGGGCGATCTGGACCTTGAGGGACTCGATTCCGTCGAAGCGGCATTCCGGGCGCAGGAATTCAACCAGGGCGACCCGCAAGTGCCGCTGATAGAGGTCGCCCGAGAAATCGAGCAGATGCACCTCCAGGATCGGGTCCCGGTCGTCGAAACTGGGGCGGCGGCCGAAGTTGGCGACGCCGTCGTGCCAGACGGTGCCCATGCCCTGATCGATTCCGGCGCGCACGGCATAGGCTCCGGCCGCCGGGCGCTGGTATTCCCCCAGGTGCAGGTTGGCGGTGGGGAAGCCGATCACCCGCCCGCGCTGGTCGCCCCGCTCCACCCTCCCCTCGACCTCCCAATAGCGTCCGAGCAGTTCCGCCGCCTCGCCGGGCCGGCCCTCCACGAGACAGGCGCGGACGCGGGTCGAGGAATAGATGTCGCCGTTCGCGGCCATCACCGGGTCCACGCTGGTGGTGGAAAATCCTTTTGCCGCCTTCAGCATGGCGACGTCGCCGAGACGTCTTCTCCCGAACACATAGTCATAGCCGACCACCACATGGTGGACCCCGAGGCTCGCGGTCAGCACGGTCTCCACGAAGTCGGAGGCCTCGTGGCCGGCGAACTCCGCGTCGAATCGCTGGGCAATCAGGAAATCCACGCCCAGAGCCTCGATATGGCGCGCCTTGATGCGGAAGGGGGTCAGCCGGAACGGCTCGCCGCCGGGGCCGAACAGAGCGCGCGGATGGGGCTCGAAGGTCATCACCCCGCACGGCCGCCCCGCGCGGGCCGCGACCGCGCGGGCCGTCTCGATCACGGCCTGATGGCCGCGATGGACCCCGTCGAAATTCCCGAGCGCCACGACCGCCCCCCGCGCGTCTCCGGGAAGCTCCGTATGGTGGCGAAAAATACGCATGGACAAGGGCTGGCCTCTTGCCGTCGAATTCGCGA
>JADGDA010000098.1 GCA_015228695.1 Alphaproteobacteria bacterium | reverse complement strand
CCTTTGACGTCGCGGCCGGTGGCGCCCAGGATGCGGCGCACGACGGGATAGGCTTCCGGGTGGACGGCGGAATTGTCGAGGGGATCGTCGCCGCCGACGATGCGCAGGAAGCCCGCCGCCTGTTCGTAGGCCTTGGGGCCGAGACGGGGAACGTTGCGGAGGTCGGAGCGGGTGCGGAAGGGACCGTTCTCGTCCCGGTAGGCGACCACGTTCTGGGCCAGACTCCCGCCCAGGCCCGAGACTCGGGCCAGGAGAGGGGGCGACGCCATGTTGACGTCCACCCCGACCGCGTTCACGCAATCCTCGACGACCGCGTCCAGGCTGCGCCCGAGCTTGCTTTCGCTCAGATCGTGCTGGTACTGGCCGACGCCGATGGCCTTGGGGTCGATTTTCACCAGTTCCGCCAGCGGGTCCTGGAGCCGCCGCCCGATGGACGCCGCGCCGCGCAGGCTCACGTCCACGTCGGGCATCTCCTTCGAGGCGTATTCCGAGGCCGAATACACCGACGCGCCGGCCTCCGACACCATGGCCTTGGTCAGGTTCAGCTCGGGGTGCAGCCGGATCAGGTCGGCGACGAGCCGATCGGTCTCGCGTGAGGCCGTGCCGTTGCCGATGGCGACCAGATCGACGCGGAACCGGTGGGACAGGGCCGCGAGCACGGCGATGGACTCGTCCCATTGCTTTTTCGGCTCGTGGGGATGGATGGTCGCCGTTTCGACCAGCTTTCCGGTATCGTCCACCACCGCGACCTTGACCCCGGTGCGGAACCCCGGATCGAGCGCCAGGGTCGTCCGCCGTCCGGCCGGGGCCGCCAGCAGCAGGGCGCGGAGGTTGCCAGCGAATACCCGGATCGCCTCATCCTCCGCCCCGTCCCACAAACGGTTCATCAGGTCCAGTTCGATGTGGGGCGCGATCTTGACCTTCCAGGCCCAGCGCGCGGTGTCCGCCAGCCACCGGTCGGCCGCCCGCCCCTGGTCCGCAATCCCGAAGCGGGCGGCGACGCGGCCCTCGCAGACGTCCAGAGCCGGGGGCTCCACGGGGAGGCCGACGTCCAGGGAAAGGGTCAGAACCTCTTCCTTGCGGCCCCGGAACAAGGCCAGCGCCCGGTGGGAGGGCACCGTGCGGAGAGCCTCCGAATAGTTGAAGTAATCGGAGAACTTGGCTCCGCTGTCCGCCTTGCCTTCGACCACCCGCGCGGTCAGGCGGGCGTTGTCCCACACGTATCCGCGCAGGGTCCCCACCAGTTCGGCGTCCTCGGAGAAGCGTTCCATCAGAATCTGGCGCGCGCCCTCCAGGGCCTCTCTTGCGTCCGGGACTCCCTTTTCCGCGTCCACGAAGGGCAGCGCCGCCGCCTCGGGAACCAGCGTGGGGTCCGCCAGCAGGGCGTCGGCCAGGGGCTCCAGGCCGGCCTCGCGGGCGATCATCGCCTTGGTCCGCCGCTTCGGCCGGTACGGCAGGTACAAGTCCTCGAGTCGCGCCTTCGACTCCGCCGTCTCGATGGCTTGGCGCAGTTCGGGGGTCAGCTTACCCTGCTCGTCGATGCTTGCCAGGATGGCGGTCCGCCGTTCCGCCATCTCGCGCAGATAGCGCAGCCGTTCCTCCAGGGCCCGGAGCTGAATGTCGTCCAGCCCCCCCGTCGCCTCCTTGCGGTAGCGGGCGACGAACGGAACCGTCGCGCCCTCGTCCAGAAGGGCAACCGCCGCCGTTACCCGGGCCTCGGTGACTCCCAGTTCGCGGGCGATCGTTTCATTGATGGTGTTCATTCAGGCCCTCGCGGCATCCTGGGAGGCAGGGGAGGCGACCAGGACGAAGGCCCTTACCAATGGCGCTGGGGGCCGACGTCCACGTGGATGAAGTCGGAGGATGGGTAATACCCGACGCCGCCGCGCTGCATCGCCAACGCCGCAGTGCGGAGGGCGCTCAGGTCACGGTCGGCGAGACGGATGTCGGCGGCCATGCCCCGGATATGGAAACTGTGGTTCGCCACCTTGGTGGAGATGTGGGCCAGCATCGCGTTGGTGCGGGACGACCGGTATCCGGAGACGATTTCGAACGGCTTGCGGCTTCTCGTCAAAAGGTGGAGGTCATGCAGCAGCTCGATGAGGCGGATGTCGATGACCCGCACCTCCCCGGTGCGGTGATCGCGCAGCAGGTGATAAATCTCGCGCAGAGCCCGGGTGCTGTACTTGCCGTTGGCCCAATAGGCGCGGCTGAATTTCTCCCCGGTCTCCACGTGTTCGATGGCGATCGAGCGTTCCTTCATCCGGCTCCGGGCGGCAAGGACGGAGGACGGCGCGGACAGCCCCCCCGCCAACAGCCCTCCCCCGAGAAGAAGAAGCCGACGCCGGCCGAGATTCACCTGTGTTTCCGTCTGTTCGTCCACCAACCCGTCCCGTTTGCCGTGGTCCCCCAACGCGCCGGTGATCGTCGCAGACGAAATCCTCCCCGTCAAGACGAGTCCGCGCTGGAAGGAGGTCCGTGGATGCGCGGGTCAAGCCCGCGCATGACTGCCTTTGGTTGTGATGCGGGGCGTTGACGCCGCACAAATTAACTTTCGGATCATTCCCCGTGATGCACGCGGGCGGCGGGGAAGCGGCTGCTGACGGTGGTGCCGACGCCGGGTTCGCTCGCGACCACGAAGACGCCCCCATGGGCTTCCACCAGCCGCTTGCTCAGGGGCAGGCCGAGGCCGGTGCCCTCGGCGCGGGTGACGGAGCTGTCCGCCTGTCCGAAGGGCTCCAGGGCCTTGATCAGGTCCTCGTCCGACATGCCGATTCCGTTGTCGGCCACCGCGACCGCCAACCAGCCGTCCCCCCCTACCCAAGCCCTGACCGCGACGTCTCCGCCGGGGGCGAACTTGACGGCGTTGCTCAGCAGGTTGAGCAGCACCTGCTTCAGCCGCCGTTCGTCGACGTAAAGACCGGGCAGTTCGTCGGGCAGGTCCCGGTGCAGGCGCACGCCGCATTTCTCCGCCCTCGGCCGGATCAGGCGCAGCGACGCATCGACCACATGCTCGACGCGCACCACCTCCTCGTGCAGGTCCATGCGTCCGGCCTCGACCTTGGCGATATCGAGGATATCGTTGATCAGGTCCAGCAGCAGAAAGCCGGAACGGCGGATGTCCTCCACATAATCCAGGTAGCGGTCGTTTCCGAGCGGGCCGAAGATTTCGGCCAGAATGGCGTCGGAAAAGCCGATGACGGCGTTCAGGGGCGTGCGCAACTCGTGGCTCATTCCGGCCAGGAATTCGGACTTGGCCTTGCTGGCGGCCTCGGTGCGGGCGTTGGCGAGGCGCAGGTCCACCTCCGCCTTCTTGCGGTCGGTCATGTCGGTGACGAAGGCGAACAACCCGGTCATCCGCCCGGATGAATCCACCAGGGTCGTCGCGTGGAACTCGGTGGAGACGGTCCGGCCGTTCCGGCCACGGAGGGCCACCTCGAAGCTGCGGCGGCCGTCCCACAGGGAGGAGGCGAGCAGGTCCCTGAGAAAGGTCTGGTTCTCGGCGGCGGCGAAGTCGAGCAGCGACCGTCCCAGAATGTCCTCCCGCTGGTAATCCAGCATGCGGCAGAGCGCATCGTTGACCTCGACCGCCCGGAACGAGGCGTCGATCATCCAAAATCCCTCGGCGGCGGTTTCGATGACGCGGCGATACCGTTCGCGGCTTTCGCGCAAGGCGGTCTCGGTCGCCCGGTGACCATCGATTTCCCGGCGCAACTCGCGGGTCCGCTCCTCCACCTGCCGCTCCAGGGCGTCGTTGGCGTGCCGCAGGTCGTCCTCCGCGCGCTTACGGCGGATGACCCCGGCCAGGGTGTCGGCGACGATGGTGACGAACCGGTCCTCCTCCGGGCTCCGCCCGTGCCCCTCCGGCACGTACAGGGTGAGGACCCCGAGCAACGCGTCCCCGCTTTTGATCGGGACGCAATAATGGCCGTGGGGGTGGCCGGGGGGGTGGGATGTCCGGTGAACGACCGCATGCCTTGGGTCGCCACAGACGGCGTGGATCAGTTCGCCGCTTTCGGCGGCCAGTCCGCACAGGCAATTCCCGAGCGGGATGCGCGAACAGGAGGAGACGGTATCGGGGTCCAGCCCCTGTTGACTGCCCAGAATCAGGGCGGTCCCGGACTCGTCGCAGAGGAACACGGCCCCCCGCGCCTCCAGACTGAGGCCATGGCTGGAGAGCACCAGGGCGAGGATGGAGTCCAGGAGCGTTTCCAGCGGTTCGGGACGCAGGGATTCCCGCAGGATCGCCGCGACGATCTCCTGATCCTTGAGGTTGCGCCGGAGCGCCAGTTCTTCCCGCCGCCGCTCGCCGCCGCGCCGCTCGCCGGAGGGAGGAACGGGGGGCGGAGGGACGGGGGGGGCCGCCCCGTCCCTCCGTTCCCGTCCGGCCCCATCGCCGTCGCGCCGCTTCATGATGCCCCCGTCATTCCCGCATCCGGCCCCTTTCCCACCCAAGAGGTTATGCTAGTATGCCCCGGGCTGTCCGGCGGGATGTGGCGAAGTGGAGCGTGGACTTGGCGAACCTTCTCCGATTTAAGCGTATCGCGCATTTCCTGGCAATGCTCGTCTTTTGCGCCCCCGTCTGGAGCACCCCCGTCCGGGGTGCCGTCGACGGGCTCGCGCAGGCCCCGGATGCCACGGCGGCGAGGGAATGGGGCCGCCTGCTCGATTCCGCGCAGAAATACGTGGACGGAAGCGACTACACGGAGGACGTGTCGGCGGGCATGTTGCGGCGGCTCACCGTTCTGCGCGCCGAAGCCGTGGAGGCCAAGACCGCCGCCGTCAAGCAGGCGGAGGACACCCAGCGCCTGATCGACGCCCTGGGGCCGGCTCCGGCGAAGGACGCCCCGCCCGAGTCCGCCGAGATTGCCGCCAAGCGGCGCGAATACGCCAAGGCCCTCGCCGCGCACAAGGCCCGGATCGCCCAGGCCGAGGTGGCCGACACCCGCGCGAAAACCTTGCAGGCCGCCATCTCCAGCCAGCGGCGCGTGGTCCTGGTGGACCGCCTCCAAAGGCGTCAGCCGTTGCCGATCCACCCCGATGTGATCGTCGAGGCCACGCGCGATCTGGCGCGGGTGGCGGAATTGCTGGCGCGCTCGCCGCTCGACTGGTACGGCGGCCTTTCCGAGGAGCAGCGGGAACGGCCCGACCCCTATCAAACGGTATTCGTCCTGATCCTGATCGGGGTCGCGGCCGGGGGGTGGGTTCTCCGCCGCCGCATCCTGGCCCGGTTCGGACACGATCCGGCCGACGAGACGCCCCCCTACAGCCGCAGGCTCCTGGCCGCCATCGCCGAGGGGGTGGCGCGCGGTCTGGTGCCGGCGGCGCTGGTGGCGGGGGGGTATTTCTGGCTGATATCCCCCGGCGAGCTGTTGTCCGGCCTGTTCGCCGACCTGGTGGGCAGCCTGCTCGGCGCGCTGTTCTTCCTTACCCTGGTGGCGGCGATGTCGCGGGCGGTTCTGGCGCCCGATCTTCCGGCCTGGCGGCTGACCGGCCTGTCCCCCGACGCGGCCGGGCTGATCAACCGGCGGCTGGCGGTTCTGGCCTCGGTTCTCGCGGCCGATATCGCCTTTCAGGCAGCCACCAGCCGGATCGACCTCGGCTCCGAGCTGATTTCCCTGTCCCGGCTGATCTTCACGTCCCTGGAAGCCTTCGGCGTCGTCGCCCTCGGACAGGCGAAACTCTGGCGGGGCGGCCTGGAGGACGAAGGCTCGGTCGGGGGGGCGCGGGAAGAACGCCGGGGACTTCTGTTCTGGACCCTGACGCGCCGGGTGGCGCTGGTGGTGGCCCTGGTCGGAGTGGCGGCGGCCGCGCTCGGGTTCACCGAACTCGGGACCTATCTCCTCCACAGCCTTCTGTTCAGCGGCGTCGGCATCGGCGGACTGTGGCTGCTGCGGGGGCTGATGCAGGAACTGGTGAACGTGCTGATGGACTCCGCCCTGGATCAAAGCCATCTGAATGTCCGCCTGAAGACCCTGCGACGGATCGATTTCTGGCTGCGGGCGGCGCTCGATCCGCTGCTGGCCGTTGTGGGAATGCTGCTGGTCGCCCCGCTGTGGGGGGTGCCCCGCGACGATCTCATGCTCTGGGCCGGTCATGTCCTGACGGGGTTTTCGGTCGGCAGCCTGACCATCTCGTTGGTGGACATTCTGCTCGCCGGCGTCACCTTCATGGGGCTGCTCGTGCTGGTGCGCATGATCCAGCGCCGCCTCCAGGACAGCATTCTTCCGGCGACGCGGCTCGATCCCAGCACCCAGACGTCGCTCACGGCGGGCCTCGGCTACATCGGGTTCGTCATTGCGGCGGTGTCGGGCATCAGCGTGGCCGGCATCGACCTCACCAACCTCGCCCTGGTGGCCGGCGCGCTGTCGGTGGGCATCGGGTTCGGCCTGCAAAACATCGTCAACAACTTCATCTCGGGCCTGATCCTTCTGGTGGAACGGCCGATCCGGGTCGGCGACTGGGTGGTGGTCGGGGAAAGCGAGGGCGTCGTGCGCCGGATCAACATCCGCGCCACCGAGCTGGAGACCTGGGAACGGGCGGCGGTGGTGATTCCCAACGCCGACATCCTTTCCAGCAAGGTGATGAACTGGACCCTGAAGGACAAGCTGGGCCGCCTCGACGTCAAGGTCGGCGTCGCCTACGGCTCCGACCTGGGCAAGGTGCGCGAGATTCTGCTGGCCTGCGCCAATCTCCATCCCCATGTCATGGCGGACCCTCCGCCGTCCGTCTATTTCCAGAACTTCGGCGACAACAGCCTGGATTTCGAACTGCGCTGCTTCACCGACGACGTCACCAGCCGGGTCCGTCACGCCAGCGATCTCCGGTTCGAGATCGACCGCCGCTTCCGCGAAGAACACATCGAAATCCCGTTCCCGCAACGAACCGTCCACGTGTTCCCGCCCGCCGCGGCCGCGTCCTCGTTCTGAGCGTCGACATTGCGGGGTGGTGTGTACTAGATTTCCGGCCTCCCAGCGCCAGCGGACGATGGACCCATGAAACCCGATGCCGACAAGCCAGACTACAAATCGACCGTGTTCCTGCCGCGCACCGATTTTCCCATGCGCGCCGGACTTCCGGCCCTGGAGCCGAAGCTGCTCGAACGCTGGAACCGGATGGACCTGTACCGGAAGCTGCGCGAGCAGTCCCGGGGACGGCCGCCGTTCGTTCTCCACGATGGCCCCCCCTACGCCAACGGACACCTGCACATCGGCCACGCCCTGAACAAGATTCTAAAGGACGTGATCGTCAAGTCGCGCCAGATGATGGGGCGGGACGCCAACTATGTCCCCGGCTGGGACTGCCACGGCCTGCCCATCGAGTGGAAGATCGAGGAAAAATACCGGGCCGCCGGCAAGGACAAGGACGCCGTGGACATCGGCGTCTTCCGCAAGGAATGCCGGTCCTTCGCCGAGGAATGGATCGGGATTCAGAGCGCCGAGTTCCAGAGGCTCGGCGTGATCGGCGACTGGGCCGCCCCCTACACCACCATGGCCTATTCGGCCGAGGCGCAGATCGTGCGCGAGCTGGGGAAATTCGTGCTCAACGGCGGCCTGTACAAGGGAGCCAAGCCCGTTCTCTGGTCGGTGGTGGAAAAGACCGCCCTGGCCGAGGCCGAGGTCGAATACCACGACCATACCTCCACCACCGTCTGGATCCGCTTCCCCGTGATCAAGGCGGGCACGCCCGAGATCGAGGGGGCCTCGGTGGTGATCTGGACCACCACGCCCTGGACCATGCCGGGCAACCGGGCCGTCGCCTATGGGCCGTCGTTCGATTACGTGGTGATCGAAGTCCGGGAGGTCGCTCCGGGCAGTCTCGCCCGGCCGGGAGAGCGCCTCGTCCTCGGCGAGGCCCTGGCCCATCAGGTGATGGAGGACGCCGGAATCACCGCGCGGGAGATCGTCGCCCGGATTCCCGGATCGGCCCTGGCCGGGACCGTCTGTTCCCACCCGTGGCGCGGCAAGGGCTATGAGTTCGACGTGCCCGCCCTGCCCGGAGGCTTCGTCACCACCGACCAGGGCACCGGCTTCGTCCATATCGCCCCCGGTCACGGCGAGGACGACTGGCACCTGGGGCAGGCCCACGGCGTTCCCGTCCCCGATACCGTCGGCGACGACGGGACCTATCATCCCCAGGTGCCGCTGTTCGCGGGAAAGCATGTGTTCAAGGTGGCGCCCGACGTGCTGGCGGCCATGACCGAGGCGGGAGCCCTGCTGGCTCACGGCAAGCTCCGCCACAGCTATCCGCATTCCTGGCGTTCGAAGGCGCCGCTGATTTTCCGCACCACGCCCCAGTGGTTCATCTCCATGGACGCCAACGGCCTGCGCGACAAGGCCCTGGCCGCCATCGACGCCACCCGCTGGGTTCCCGAACAGGGGCGCAACCGCATCTTTTCCATGGTTGAAAGCCGCCCCGACTGGTGCGTGTCGCGCCAGCGCGCCTGGGGCGTTCCCATCACCGTGTTCGTGAACAAGGCCACCGGCGAGCCCTTGCGCGATCCCGCCGTGCTGGAGCGCGTCGCCGCCGCCGTCGAGCGGGAGGGGGCCGACGTCTGGTTCGCCTC
>JADGDA010000097.1 GCA_015228695.1 Alphaproteobacteria bacterium | reverse complement strand
GCTCGTAGCGGACCTGATACCGGCCCTTGCCGATGGACTTGATCTCCTTGAAATTCGTGTCCCGCCGCAGGTCCTCCTCGAACAGCGCGATTTTCGCCGGAATGTCGGCGGGCGCGAGCTTCCCGTCCTTGATGTCGGAATAGAGGGGGGCCCAGGTGAGAATTCCTTCGTAGGACATGGCGAAATCGCCGTTGCTGGCGACGCGGATTTCCGCCTTGAAATCATCGGGAACGTAGCAGGACGCCAGCCCCGCCGCGATCAGGAGAACCACAGCGAGACGCGCGCGCCAGAAACGGACGAAGCTCATGGCGTCCCCCCCCGCTGTTCGATCTTCGCTCTGGTCCACAGGGCGTCCATTTCCTCCAGGGAGGATTGGTCCGGGGTGCGCCCGCTTTCGGCCAGCCATTCCTCGATGCGACGGAAGCGGCGCTCAAAGGTGGCGTTGGAGCGGCGGAGCGCGGTTTCCGGGTCGATCTTCAGCTTGCGCGCAAGGGTCACGCAGGCGAACAGAAGATCGCCCATCTCGTCCACCATGCGCTCCGGATCGGCGCCGGGCGCCATCTCCGCCTTGAGTTCGTCCAGTTCCTCGACGATCTTGTCCACCACCGGCCAGGGGTCCGTCCAGTCGAAACCGACCCGCGCCGCGCGGGCGCCCAACTTGGCGGAGCGGGTCAGGGCGGGCAGGGATGTGGCGACCCCGTCCAGGGCGCTGGTGCGCGGGGAGGCATCGGCGCTGGTGCGCGGGGAGGCGTCGGCGGAAGAGCGTTCGCCGGCCTTCAGGGATTCCCAGGCCCGCAACTGATCCTCCGCGTCCTTGACCACGGCATCGCCGAACACATGAGGATGACGGCGGACCAGTTTGTCGGAAATGGCCGTCACCACGTCGGCGAAGTCGAACCGGCCGGCCTCCCGGGCCATCTGGGCATGAAACACCACCTGGAGCAGGAGATCGCCCAATTCGTCCCTGAAGGCGTCCATGTCGCCCTGTTCGATGGCCTCCACGACCTCATAGGCCTCCTCGATGGTGTGGGGGGCGATGCTGGCGAAGGTCTGCTCGACGTCCCAGGGGCACCCGCCCTTGGGGTCCCGCAGCCGGGCCATGATGTCGAGGAGGCGCTGGATACCCTCTGTCATGTGTCGGATCCTGCTTGCTTATGCGTTTTCCGGAAAGCCCCGAGGGTTTTCCGGAACCCGTGTCAGATGGCGTACTGATCGGCGCTGGCGACCGAGGGACGACCGATCATCAGAACGAACGAGCGGGGAGCCACCTTGTAGCTGCTCCCGTGGGAAAACGACGGAGGGGTGCCCGTGGCGTCGGGTCTGGAGGTATCGAACACCAGTTCCCAGTCCATCAGCGGCTCCACGAGGGGCATGGCGAACTTGATCCCCTCGTGATAGGCGTTCAGGATGACCAGGAAGGAATTGTCCACCTGGGGCTCCCCACGGGCCGTCAGGTGGTATTCGCCGGCCTCGCCGCGCAGAACGAACCCCAGCACCTGCGCGAAGTACTCCCGCCAGTCCTCGGGGGAGAGTTCCTTGCCGTCGGGGCGGAGCCAGACGATGTCCCGGATGTTGGTTCCGGGGATGGCGTTGCCCTGGAAAAAACGCTGCCGACGGAAAACGATGTGATCGCGGCGCAGGGCGATCAGTTTGCGCACGAAGTCGGTCAGCGCCCGTCCGTCGTCGTCGATGCCTTCCCAGTCGATCCAGCTAATTTCGCTGTCCTGGCAATAGGCATTGTTGTTGCCGCCCTGGGACCGTCCGAACTCGTCGCCGGCAACGAACATCGGCACCCCCTGCGACAGCAGCAGGGTGGCGAGGAAATTGCGGGTCTGCCGCAGCCGGAGCGCCCGGATGTCCGGGTCGTCGGAGGAACCCTCGGCTCCGCAATTCCAGCTATTGTTGTCGGAATTGCCGTCGGCGTTACCCTCCATGTTGGCTTCGTTGTGCTTGTGGTTGTAGCTCACCATGTCGCGGAGGGTGAAACCGTCGTGGGCGGTGATGAAGTTGACGCTGGACCAGGGGCGGCGGCCCCTGTTGCCGAAGATGTCGCTCGATCCGGTGATGCGGGTGCCAAGCTCGGCCCGCTGTCCGTCGTCTCCGCGCCAGAACCGGCGCACCGTGTCCCGGTAACGGTCGTTCCACTCGGACCAGCCCGGAGGGAAGCCCCCCAATTGATATCCCCCCTCGCCCACGTCCCAGGGCTCGGCGATCAGGCGGACGCGGGACAGCACCGGGTCCTGCCGCACCGCGTCGAGGAAACCGGAATGGCTGTCGTAGGGGCCGTTCTCGCGGGCGAGGGTGGACGCCAGATCGAGCCGGAATCCGTCCACATGCATCTCCTCCACCCAATAGCGGAGCGAGTCCATGACCAGTTGCATCACGCGGGGATGCCGCATGTTGAGGGCGTTGCCGCAGCCGGTGAAGTCGAAGATGTAGCGTTCGCCGCCGACCACGAGGCGATAGTACGAGGCGTTGTCGATTCCGCGAAAACTCAGCGTCGGCCCCAGATGGTTGCCCTCTGCCGTGTGGTTGTAGACCACGTCCAGGATCACCTCGATCCCGGCTTGGTGCATCACCTGGACGAAGGTCTTGAACTCGGCCAGCTTCCCGCTCGCCAGATATTCGTTGTGGGGGGCGAGGAAGGCGATGGAGTTGTAGCCCCAGTAGTTTCGCAAGCCCCGGTCCTCAAGATAGCGGTCGTGGACGAAGGCGTGAATCGGCAGGAGTTCGACGGCCGTCACTCCCAACGATTTCACGTAGTCCACCACATGGGGGGTGGCCAGCCCGGCGAAGGTCCCGCGCAGGGTCTTCGGCACGTCGGGGCGGCGCATGGTGAAACCACGGACGTGGGTCTCGTAAATGATGGACTCGTGCCACTCGGTCCCCGGCGAGCGGTCGCCGCCCCAGGTGAAGGCGGTCTCGACCACCACGCACTTGGGCATCCACGGCGCGTTGTCCCGGCCGTCGAAGGACAGATCGCCCTTCGCGTCCCCGATCCTGTAGCCGAAATGGGCGTCGGTCCATTTCAAGTCGCCCTTCATCAGCTTGGCATAGGGATCGATCAGAAGCTTGTGGTGGTTGAAGCGGTGTCCGCGCCGGGGTTCATAGGGCCCATAAACGCGGTAGCCGTAAAGCTGTCCGGGGCGCACATCCGGCAGATAGCCGTGCCAGACGTCGTCGGTGTGCTCGGGGAGACGGATCCGGGCAATTTCCTTGTCGCCCTCCGTGTCGAAGAGACACAGTTCAACCTTTTCCGCGTTTTGGGAAAACAGAGCGAAATTGACGCCCTTCCCATCCCATGAGGCCCCCAGGGGATAGGGCTGTCCGGGCCAGACTCGAAACTGCTTGACGCCTTCCACCGCGCGGTCCCTCCGTTGCTGCCCGCCGGGGAGGCAGGGGAGGCTGGATATATAGCACTTTAACCGCGAATGAACAGCCGAACCAAAAGGCATTTCGTGGACAGGGGGGAGGAACTGGTTTAAGGCTTTTTTCGTGCAGGCGCCCGTGACCGGAGAGGGAGAATTCGGATGAAAGACACGAGGACTTCCACCCGAGCGGCCGTCCGCGCCCCCCAATGGGCATTCCGGTGGGCGCTGGCGGTTTGTGTGTCCGTTCCCGTCTCCCTTTCCCCGGCGGGGGCGGCGGAAGGGGGGCTGACGGTCGACACCCTGGCGGCGGCCTTCCAGGAGGTGGTGTTCAAAACCGAGTCCGGGCCGGGTTCCCAGGGAAAGCCGGTGGTGAAGTGGCAGGGACCCATCGCCGCCAGCCTGGAGGGCGCGGAAGCCGCGACCTACCGGAAGGACATCGACGCCCTGTTCAAGCAGCTCCAGCTCCTGACCGGATTGCAGTTCGTGGTGGTCGCTCCGGGCTCGCCGTCCAACATGACCATCCGCTTCATGCCCACCGCCGAAATCCGGCGTATCGCCCAGGAGACGCGGATCAACTGCTACGGAACCTTCAGGGGATCGAGCAAGGATTTCTCGATCCGTCAGGCCGATGTCTACATCAGCACCGACACCGAACAGAAAACCCGCCATTGCATCCCGGAGGAGATCGCCCAGGTCCTGGGGCTGCCGAACGACACGCCCCTGATCCCGGACTCCAACTTCAACGACGACAACACCACGCTGACGGGCCTTAGCCTGTCCGACAAGATCCTGGTGCGGACTCTCTACGACAGGCGCATCCGTCCGGGCATGTCGGCGGCGGAAGCCCGGCCAGTGGCGCGTCAGGTGATCGGGGAGATGCTGTCCAAGCTGGAGGCCGGCGCCGCCGCCGCGAAGCCGGCGCCGCAGCGGTAAACGACGGTCTCGCGGTTTTCGTTGGCCTCGATTTCCCGGGTGGTGGGAACGGTGTAGCGGGCGATGGCCTCCAGGCCCGAGGCCGGCAGGTAGGCGCGTCCCGGATCGGCCAACAGCACCAGGGCGCCCCCGGAGGCGAGGCGCCCGAGCCATGCTGCGGCCCGGGACGCCATCGGTTTTTCATAGCACACGTCTCCGGCCAGGACCGCGTCCCAGCCTTGCGGCGGGGCGTCGAGCACGTCCTCGGCGAGAACGTCCACATCGACACGGTTGACGGCGGCGTTGCGGCGGATGGCGGCGGCGGCGAAAACGTCGATCTCGCTAGCGACGACGCGGGCCGCCCCGGCCAGGGCGCAGGCGATGGCGACGATCCCCGACCCGGAGGCGAAGTCGAGCACGACCCGCCCCCGCACCAGTTCCGGATGATCGAGCACATAACGCGCCAGAGCTTGCCCACCCACCCAGGCGAAGGCCCAGTAGGGCGGGGGGAGGGGGCCTTTCTCCAGCGTCGCCTCGGTCGCTTCCCACAGGGGGGTGACCTCGGTGGCGAGGTGAAGGCGAATCTCCGGCACCAGCGCCGTCGCGCGGAGGCTGGTTTCCCTGTCGACGAAGGCGGCGGCCGCCTCGTCCGGATTCAAAGGAAGCGCCCGGCGGCAATGGCCAGAAGCAGGAGCCATCCGTAGAAGCGATTGGACCTGAACTTCGACAGGCAATCGGTCCCGTCGTCCGGGTTCGTGGCCGCCGCCTGCCAGATCAACTGCCCGGACGCCAGGGCCATCAGGGGGAAATAGACCCACCCCAGCCCGGCCAGCCATCCGGCCAGGGCGGTGAAGGCGATGGTGAGCCCGTAGAAGACGAACAGCGCCGGACGGGTCCGGTTCCCCAGCGCCAGCGCTGTCGACTTGACGCCGATGAGGACGTCGTCCTCCTTGTCCTGGTGGGCGTAGATGGTGTCGTAACCCAGCGTCCAGAAGAATCCGGCGGCATAGAGCGCCAGCACCTCGGGATCGAGCGTCCCCCGGACCGCCCCCCAGCCCACCAGCGCCCCCCAGTTGAAGGTCAGGCCGAGCCAAGCCTGGGGCCAATAGGTGACCCGCTTCATGAAGGGATAGGCCAGGACCAGCGCCATCGAGGCGAATCCCAGGCCGACGGCGAAGGGATCGAGCTGGACGAGGACCGCCAGACCGATCAGAAGCTGTGCCCCCAGGAACAGGGCCGCCCGGCGGGGGCTGACGGCGCCGCTGGGAATCGGGCGCGCGGCCGTGCGCGCCACCTTGGCGTCGAAATCGCGGTCCACGATGTCGTTGTAGGTGCAGCCCGCCCCGCGCATGACCACGGCCCCAACGGCGAACAGCGCCATCAGCCGCAGGGTCGAGGCCAAATCCGCGCCCGCGAGGGCGATGCTCCACCAGCAGGGAAGCAGCAGCAGCCATGTCCCGATCGGACGATCCAACCGCATGAGACGCAAATAGGGCCGTGCCACGGCGGGAACCAGACGATCGATCCAGCCGCCGACGGGCATGTCTCCCACAAGTGACCTGACGTTCTCCATCTCCATCGGCGGCGACAATAGCCCACCCGACGGCCGATGCCAAGCAAGGTTGTTTTCAGTGCAATTTCGCCAGGGCGGCCAGAAACGCCACCCCGGCGGCAACGATGCCGCCAAGGCGCAGGGTGAAACGGACAGCCGTGATGATTGCCAAACGCGGTCGCCTGGGATAGAGGTTGGACCCTCCCTTGTGAAGGCCGGAACATGCCCCGTATCGTGATGGTCTATCCCCGCCAGGGGTTTTCCGGTGCTTACGTCAAGCACATGCCCCTCAGCCTTTTGTACGCCTCCGCCGAGGTGGTCAAGAAGGGGTGGGATGTCAAGATCCTCGATACGCGCGTCGTTTCAGGGGATTGGAGGCCCGTCTTAAGGTCTCTGATCAATGACGGGACGGTCCTGGTCGGCATTTCGGTCATGTCGGGCTCGCCGATCCGGAACGCCATCGAGATCGGCCGGGAGGTCAAGCGCATCGCCCCATCCCTTCCCGTGGTCTGGGGCGGGCCGCACGCCACCTTCTATCCCGAGGCCATCCTGCGTGACGATCCGAACGTGGATTACGTGGTGTCCGGCTATGCCTCCCGAAGTTTCCCGCATCTGTGCGAGGTGGTGGCCTCGGGTGGGAACCTGACGGGGGTGAACGGCCTCTCGTGGCGCGAGGGGGGAAGGATCAGGGCCAACCCGGATACTCAAAAAACGTTTGAATTCATAAACTGGCGGGACATTCCTTATCATTTGATCGAGGATTACGGACCCTACGGCCAACTCGACCAGGACAAGCGGATCTTCTCCATGTTCAGCGCCATGGGGTGTCCGTACCAGTGCAGCTTCTGCTCCTCGCCCGCCCAGTACGCCCCGATCGAGGGGCGGAAGTGGGTGCCGCTCGCCCACGGGGAGATCGTGGACCACGTCCAGCATGTGGTCGAGACCTACGGGGCCAATTACATCTATTTCATCGATGACGACAGCTTCCCGAGCCTTCGCCATGTCGAGGCCCTCATCGATGAAATCCGGGCGCGCGGGCTGCCGGTCAAGCTCGGTTTTCGCGGCGCGCGGATCAACGAAATCAAGCGGATGAGCCACGAGTTCCTCAACAAGCTGGCCGACGCCGGAACCGATATCATGCACATCGGCGCGGAATCGGGCTCGGACCGGATTTTGGCGTTGATGAAGAAAAACTGCACCGTGGAGGACATCCTCGACTGCAACCGGAAACTCGCCCGGCACCCGAGCATCATCGCCGCCTACAACTTCATCATGGGGGTCCCGACGGAGACCCTGGACGATGTGCGGATGACCCGCGACCTGATCCTGCGTCTGGTGGAGGACAACCCCAACAGTCTGGTGTTCCCCCCCAACAAGTTCCGCCCCCTGCCCGGAACGGAACTGTACGAACTGGCCCAGACCGAATGGGGCTACCGCATGCCCGACACCCTCGACGCCTGGGCCGCCATCGAGGTCGAGGGAGATATCGATTCCCGCCGTTACGGCAAGGGCATGGCGCGGTTCTGCAACCTTCTCCTGATCGGGTCCTATTTCGTGGACAACAAGGTGGCCCGGGTCACCGAGGGCAAGAGCGCGTTGACCCGGGTGGCCCGTCTGATCAATCGCCTCTACGGCCCCATCGCCCGTTTCCGCCTGCGCCATGGACTGGACCGCCTGCTGGTCGAGTACTGGGCCTATCGCCTGCTCACCCGTCTGCTCGGCCTGCTCCAGACCCGGAACCAGGGGAGGGGCTGAGGGCGGATGTGCGGGATCGCCGGAGTGATCGTCCCCGGACAGGTCCGGGAAGCCGTGCTGGCCTCCGCCCGGAGCATGGCTCTCACCCTGGCGCACCGGGGGCCGGACGGCGGCTCGGAATGGGCAGAGGACGGGATCGGCCTCGCCCACCGCCGCCTCGCCATCATCGACATCGACGGCGGCGCCCAGCCCATGGTCTCCGCCTCGGGCAACGTCATCGTCTTCAACGGCGAAATCTACAACTACGTCGAACTGAGGCGGTCCCTGGCAGCCAAGGGGCGCGTCTTCGCCACCAACTCCGATACCGAGGTCCTGCTCGCCCTGTTCGAGGAGGAAGGGGAGGGGTGTCTGGAGCGGCTGATCGGCATGTTCGCCTTCGCGATCTGGCAGCCCGTCCGCAAGCGGCTGTTCCTCGCCCGCGACCGGGTCGGCAAGAAGCCGCTTTTCATCGCCCGGCGGGGAAAAAGGCTGTCCTTCGCCTCGGAGATCAAGGCCCTGCTCGCGTTGCCCGAGGTGCGGGGCGAGGCCGGTCTCGACCTGCGCGCCCTCTCGGATTTCCTGTCGTTCGGCTATGTGCTGTCACCGAAAACATTTTATGCCAACATCGTTTCCCTGCCCGCCGGACACGCCGCCCGGTTCGAGGCGGAAACGGGGGAGTGGCGCGAGTGGGACTACTGGCGGCCGGAGCGTTTTTTCGCCGCGCCGCGCCAGCCTTTCGACGCCGAGTCCCGCAGGCGCTTTTCCGATCTGTTCGACGACGCCGTGCGCATCCGGCTGCGTTCCGACGTCCCCTTGGGCGTGTTCCTGTCCGGAGGCCTGGATTCGAGCGCGGTGGTCGAGTCGATGATCCGGCAAGGAACACCGGCACGGGCGTTCACGGTGGGTTTCTCCGATCCGGCCCATGACGAGTCCGCCGCCGCCCGTTCGGTGGCGGAGCACCTGGGGGCCGATTTCCAACGGCTCGAACAGCCCGGAGAAGACACCCTC
>JADGDA010000096.1 GCA_015228695.1 Alphaproteobacteria bacterium | reverse complement strand
GACCGCGACCGAAACCGAGCGCATCCTTTCCAGGCTCGTGACCCTGCTGGACGAGCGTCAGGTTTTCCGCCCCACCATCAAGGCGGAGGACGCGCTTTTCGAATGCTGTTCTCTGGTGGGGAAGAAACTCGGACTGACCTTGACCCCGCCGCCCTCGGCGTTGCGCAAGCGGACCGAGGACCCGAACCTGACGGTCGAGGACATCGTCCGCTATTCCCAGCTCCGCTCCCGCCAGGTGGCCCTGCGCGGTCCGTGGTGGACGGAGGACAACGGTCCGATGGTGGGGCACTACGAGGAGGACATGCGTCCCGTCGCCCTTCTGCCGGTCAAGGGCGGAACCTATGTCGCCAACGACCCCGTCAGCGGCTCGATCGTGCCGGTGACCGAGACGGTCGCGGCTCTGTTGTCCCCGGTCGCCCACACCTTCTATCCCCCCTTGCCCGAGCGGCGGCTGTCGGCGGTCGATCTGATCTCCTTCGGGCTGAAGCGTTCGCGGGGCGACGTCGCCGTGATCCTGCTGTCCGGGGCGATCGCCGGCCTGCTGGGGGCGGCGGTGCCGGTGGCGACCGGATATCTGTTCGACTCGGTCATTCCCGGCCACCAGCAACTTCAACTTGCGCAGGTCGGCCTCGCCCTGGTGACGGCGGCGTTCGCGACGGCGGTCTTCCGCCTGACCAGCGACATCGCCCAATTGCGTCTGGAAGGACGGATCGCGGGCGTGCTTCAGGCGTCGATCGTGGACCGGATGCTGCGCCTGCCCAATGCGTTCTTCGCCAGTTACTCCGCCGGCGACCTCGCGAGCCGGGTTCTGGTGATCGAGAGCGTGCGCAAGGCCCTGACCGGGGTGGTCTTGGGGTCCTTGCTGTCGGGGGTGTTCTCGGTCTTCAGCTTCGCACTTTTATTCTATTACGAGCCGGTTGCGGCCCTGATCGCGACGGTGCTGCTGGTGCTCCTGATGTCCGTGACCTTCGCCGTCGGCATCGGCCAGACCAAGGCCATCATGGAAGGCGAGGCCATGAGCGGCAACCTCAACAGCTTGGTTCTCCAGATCGTCACCGGCATCACCAAGCTGCGCCTCGCCGGAGCCGAGGACCGCGCGTTCAATTTCTGGGGCGCCAATTTCTCGGAGATGCGCGCCCGCATGGTCAAGTCGCGGGGCATCTCCAACCTGTTCCAGATTTTCTATTCGGGCTACGAGGTCCTCTGCATGGCCGCGGTTTTTGCGGTCATCGCCCTGATGGCCGACGAGGACATGACCACCGGGGTCTTCCTCGCCTTCGTCGGCGCATTCACGACGTTTCTCGCCGCGGCGTCCCAGATGTCCCGGTCGATCATCATGGTCTACTCGATCATCCCCATGTACGGCCGCGCCAAGCCGCTTCTGGAGGCGACGCCGGAGAACAGCGGCAAGCAAAGCGATCCCGGCCACCTGACCGGCGAGTTCGAAATCAATCAGGCGGCCTTCCGCTATTCCCGCGACACGTCGAGGGTTCTGAACGGCGTCAGCATCAAGGGCGCGCCCGGCGAATTCATCGCCGTCGTCGGTCCCTCGGGATCGGGAAAGTCCACGCTGATGAAGCTGCTTCTCGGGTTCGAGCGCCCGGAGTCGGGCGCCGTGCTGTTCGACGGCCAGGACATCAAGGGACTCGACCTCCAGGCCTTGCGCCGGCAGATCGGCGTCGTCCTGCAAAGCGGCCGCCTGATGCCCGGCACCATCTACGAGAACATCAAGGGGGCGAGCCACGCGACCGTGGAGGACGCCTGGGAAGCCGCGCGCATGACCGGCCTTGCCGTGGACATCAAGGCCATGCCCATGGGTATGCACACCGTTCTGACCGAGGGGTCGGCGGCCCTCTCGGGGGGGCAGATCCAGCGGATCCTGCTGGCCCGCGCCGTCGTCGGAAAGCCCCGGATTCTCCTGCTGGACGAGGCGACCAGCGCCCTCGACAATCGGACCCAGGCCGTGGTCACGGAAAGCCTGGACCGGCTGTCGGTCACCCGCGTCGTCATCGCCCACCGCCTGACCACGATCATGCGGGCCGACCGCATCTATGTGCTCAAGGCGGGCAAGGTGGAGGAAGAAGGGAACTACGAACAGTTGATGGCGCGCAACGGAATCTTCGCCGAGCTGGCGCGCCGTCAGCAACTGTGATCGGCCAAGGGAGGGGAGGGGGGGACATGCGTAAAGTGCTCTACATCATGGGCCAGTTGAACGACGAGGATGCCGACTGGTTCGCCCGGGCGGGCAGACGCCGCAAGGTTCCGGCCGGCGAGGTCCTCATCCGGCAGGGCCACGCCATCGACAGCATGTATATCCTGCTCGACGGCGCGATGGCGGTTTCGCTGTCGGGCATCGGCGACGTTGCCAAGCTGTCCAGCGGCGAGATGATCGGCGAAATGTCCTTCATCGATTCGCGCCCGCCGTCGGCCTCGGTGCGGGCGGAGACGGACTGCTTCGTCCTCGATCTTCCCCGCGACGCCATTATGGACAAGCTTGAGGACGACGTGGGGTTTTCCGCCCGCTTCTACCGGGCCATCGCCACCTTTCTGTCGGATCGCCTGCGCGGCACGGTGCAGCGCCTCGGCTATCACGACGACAAGGGACTGGACGAGGACACGGAGATGGAGGGCGAACTGGACATGAACATCCTCGACAACATTCACATCGCGGGCGCCCGTTTCGACCGCATGCTGAAAAAGCTGATGGGGGGCGCCGCCGACTGATACCGGTATCAGGAGCCGTACCGGGCGCAGGCTTCCCGCCATAGGGAACGGTAGGCCGCCTCGATGTCCCCGACCACCAGCGGCGCGTCGCAGACGGGGGACCGCCGCATCTGTTCGCGGAGGTCCCGGCGCAGCCGGTCCAACCGGGGCCGGTCGGTGGCCAGACGGGCCGCGATGGCGACATACTCCTGCTCGTCGCGGGCGATCAGGTCGGGCAATCCGGCGTTGGCGAGGATGGTCGCCCCGGTCCTCTGCCAGGAATTCCGCCCCGACAGAGCCACCACCGGAACCCCCATCCACAAGGGGATCAGCACCGAGGTGCCGCCGGAATGCCGGGGCGGGTCGAGAACGACGCTCGATCGGGCATAGACGTCCATGTTGCCGGCCCAGCCGCCGGGAATGCCCTCGACGTCCACCTTCCCGGAGATCGCCCCGAGTTTTTGCCGCCACCCCTCCCGCGCGGCGGGATCGTCGAACAGATTGTGCTTGGTCAGAATGCGGCTGCCGGGAACCGCCTCCAGCAGCCGCTCCCACAGGGCGATGGTCCCGCCGTCCACGCGGGCGGGATCGGAAACGCAGGCGAAGACGATGTCCGCCGGAGCCTCGGAAGCGGGCTCGGACCAGTCGCCACGGGGCAGGAAGGGGGCGATGATGCGGGGGAGGCGATGGATGGGCTCGCTGAAGCCCTCCTCGCATCCCGGCGGCGTGAGGTACGGATCGCCCAACAGACAATCGAAGGCGGCAACCCCGGTGGTCGCGGCGTACCCGATCAGGGTCGCGACCTGGACCGGGGCCGGACGATGGGCGAAGACGAGCAGCCGGTTGTCGCTGGTGTGGCCGGAGAGGTCGACCAGGACGTCGATGCCGTCGGAGCGGATCGCATCGACCAGCGTCGCGTCGTCCAGGCCCGTGGTCTGAAGCCAGTGGTCGGCGTCGGCCCGGATGCGCCGGGTGACGGCGTCTTCCACCGGCACCTCGGCATAGCAATGGACCTCGACCACGGAACGGTCGTGGTGGCGGATGATCGGCTCGATCAGATAGGCGCAGGCGTGTTCACGGAAATCCGCCGACACATAGCCGATTTTCAACCGTCTGCCGGGGTCCCACGACGTTGCCGCCCTTGGCCGGAGCGGAACGACCTCGGCGGCGGCCCGGCTCCATTTTCTCGCCTCGTCCACCATCCGGGCCGGCTCCAGGTCCGGCTGGTATTGCAGGCAGAACAGCAGCTTGCCGAGAACGCTGCTCCGGATGGAGGGCGGAATGTCCTGCGGGGTGTCGAGGGCGAGGCGAAGCCGTTCCAGCGCCTCGTCCACCCGGCCGAGCGCGGTCAGCATGGAGGCGGTGGTGTCGGCGACATAGGCATCGCCGGGCTTGGCCAGACTCTCCGCCCGTCCGGCCGCCTCCAGGGCGGCCACGGCATGCCCGAGGCGATGTTCGCTCTTGGCCAGGGCCAGCAGGGCGGCGACGTCGGCCGTGGGAAGGGCGGCGGCCCGGCGGCCCAGGGCCAGCGCCGCGTCGGCCTCGCCGCGCATCAGCAGGACCAGGGACAGGTTGGTCAAGGCGCCGACATCGTCGGGATTTATCGCCAGGGCCTTGCGCAGCAGCGGCTCGGCCTCGTCGGAGCGGCGGGTTTGGATCAGCAGGCTGGACAGGGCGACCATGACGTCCACGGAGTCCGGCCAATGGGTCAGCAGCTTTTCATAGGACGCGATCGCCGTTTCGGTCTTCCCCGCCGCCGCCAGGGCGTCGGCGCGGTTGGCGAGATCGTCCGGGGTCTCCTCACCCATGGCCGCGAGAACGCCGAGTTGCCCGGCCGCGACCTCGGGCCGTCCCGCCGCCACCGCCAGCAGGGCGGCCGCCCGGCGCAGGCCCGCGTCGGAGGGAGCCAGTTCGGTCGCCCGGACGAAAGCCTCCATGGCTTCCCGGGTGTCGCCGAGATCGGTCAGGACCTCTCCCAGAAAGCCGTGGACGGCGGGTTCGTCGGGCAGGACGGCCGCCAACCGGCGCCCCAGGGTCAGGGCGGAACCCAGGTCTCCGCTCTGACGGGCGGAGAGGGCGGCGGCAAGAATTTGACGGGGATCGTCCATGGAGCCTCTCAAGGATGGGGGGGCCTGGACAGGAAGGCGGCCGCCGTCCTCTCCAGCCCGTCGCGCAGGGAAACCGAAGGTCGCCACCCCACGGCGCGGTGAAGGGCGTCCCAACTTCCGACGAAGTCGCGGAACTCGATGGCGGACAGGCCCTCGGGCAACGGCACGCCGACGATCTCGACGTCATGGCCGGTGCGGAGGGCGGCGACCTCGGCGGCCATGCGGAAAGCGTCGGCCACGGTCGTCCCCTGTCCGGTGCAGACGTGATAGGCTTCTCCGCCCAGGGCGTCCCCCGTCCCCCCCGCCCTCAGGAAGGCCGCCACCACGTCGTCGATGAAGACGTAATCCCGGACCCAGCGGCCATCGCCGAACAGGGAAACCGGGCCGCCGTCCAACGCCCGCTGGAGCACCTTGTTGAGAACGCCGCGGTCGGCGGCGGAGGAGCCGGGGCCGGGGCCGAACACGTTCGCCAGCCGCAGGGCGCCGCCGCGCACATGGCCGAGGCGGACGTAAAGCGACAGATATTGCTCCGCCGCCAGCTTGCCCACGTCATAGGCGGTGACCGGCATCGGCCGGCGGCTGTGCTCGACCGGCAGGGAATCGGCCAACCCGACGACGGTCGCGGTGCTGGCCAGAACCACGGTCACCATCCCGGGCGAGCGTCTTGCCGCTTCCAGCAGGCGCAGGGGAAAGGCCACGTTGGCGGCAAGATCGCCCAACGGATCGGAATCGGCCTGATAGACGCTGGTCTGGGCGGCGCAGTGGAACACGACGTCGACGCCGTCCAGCACCCGGTCCCACAGGCCCTGTTCCCGCACCTCCCCGGCCACGTCATCCACCCGAGGATTGCCGAGGGGCGGCAGGGGCTTCCGGGAATGCCGGCGGACCCGGCACCCGGCCTCGGCCAGACAGGCGACGATGCTGCCCCCGACGAAGCCGCCGGCCCCGGTGACCAGGACCCTTTTGTCTCCGTAGAGGGCGGCGATCTCCCCGGACGGCATCATGACGCCACGAAGTCCGCGAAGGTGGGAAAGGCGGCGTCGCGGGCGGAAACGACCGGGTCCGCGAGGGGCCAGGGAACCGCCAGGGTCGGATCGTTCCAGATGATTCCGCCCTCGTCGTCCGGACGGTAATAGGCGGTGCATTTGTAATGCACGACGGCGCGCGCGCTCATCAGGGCAAATCCATGGGCGAAACCGGGGGGCATGTAGACCTGCCGCGCCGTCTCCGCCGACAGGTCGAAGCTCTCCCACCTGCCGAACGTCGGGGACTCCCGGCGGATATCGACGCAGACGTCGAAGATGCGCCCCTCGGTCAGAAACACCAGTTGACCCTGGGGCTGGGTGCGCTGGAAATGAAACCCGCGCACCACCCGCCCCGACGACACCGACACGTTGTCCTGCACGAATCCCTCGCCGATTCCCGCCTCCCGGAACCGGCGCTCGTTCCAGCTTTCAAAGAAACGCCCCCTGGCGTCGCCGAACACCCTGGGCTCCAGAATCAGCAGACCGGGAAGGGAGGTGGTCAGGACGTTCATGCGGATTCCCGTGACGGAAGTAGGCGCGGCCTCCTTATATACCCCCATTCCCGCTCCGGTCCACGCCGGCGTATTTTCATTTTCCCGGTGATGGAATCATGCCCGGGATGCATGTAGAGTGCCCCGACTCGAATCGTTTCACCGTGAGACTTTAAGGATATCGGCGCATGGACTGGATGTTGGACCCGCAGATGTGGATCAGTCTGCTGACCCTGGCGGGGCTGGAAATCGTCCTTGGGGTGGACAATCTCGTCTTTCTGACCATCCTGGCGGACCGTCTGCCCGCCGAGCGCCGGGCGAAGGCGCGGCGGGTCGGGCTGATCATGGCCCTTGGCACCCGCCTCGCCCTGCTGGCCACCCTGTCCTGGATCGCCGGGATGACCGCTCCCCTGTTCACCGTTCTGGAGCAAGCGGTATCCTGGCGGGATCTGATCCTGATCGGCGGCGGACTTTTCCTGCTCGCCAAGGCGACCCACGAGATTCATGTGTCGGTGGAGGGAGGGGAAGACGCGGATGCGACGGCGGCCAAGGTCGCGGCCGCCAGCTTTGCGGTGGTGGTGGTGCAGATGGCGCTGTTCGACATCATCTTTTCCCTGGATTCGGTCATCACCGCCGTCGGCATGGTCAACGAGCTTCCCATCATGGTCGCCGCCATCGTCATCGCCATCATCGTCATGCTGGTGGCCTCGGGGCCGTTGGGCGATTTCGTCAGCCGCCACCCGACGGTCAAGATGCTGGCGCTCAGCTTCCTGATCCTGGTCGGGATGGCCTTGATCGGGGACGGGATGGGGTTCCATATCCCGAAGGGTTATCTGTACTTCGCCATGGGATTCTCGGTGGCGGTGGAGGCTCTGAACATCGCCGCCCGCAGGAAAGCCGCGGTAAAGGACGCTTGATCCGCCGGACTCTGTCCGTCAGACTCCCGGACGCAGCACATGGGTGTGGTCGGGCGCGTAGAGGCGGCTGTCGCTGAAACCCGCCTCGCCCAGGACCCGCCCGACCAGAACGAGGGCCGTGCGGGAAAGCCCGGCCTCCTTCACCTTGGCCTGGATGTCGCCCAGGGTGCCGCGCAGGATGCGCTGGTCCGGCCAACTCGCCCGATAGACCACCGCCACCGGGCAGTCGGCACCGTAAAGCGGCGTCAAATCCCGCACGACCACGGCCAGATTGTTGACCGAGAGGTGAATCGCGAGCGTCGCGCCGCTGGCGCCCAGGGTCTTCAGGTCCTCCCCGGCGGGCATGGCCGACGAGCGCACCGAGGTGCGGGTCAGGATCACCGTCTGGGCGACGTCGGGAAGGGTCAACTCCATGCCGAGGGCGGCGGCGGCGGCGGCAAAGGCCGGCACCCCCGGCGTCACGTCGTAGGGAATCCCGAGCGCGTCCAGCCGCCGCATCTGCTCGGCGATGGCCCCGTAGAGGGAGGGATCGCCCGAATGCACCCGCGCCACGTCCTGTCCCCGGCCGTGGGCGGCCTCCATCTCGGCGATGATCCGATCGAGGTCGAGGGGAGCGGTGTCCACCACCCTCGCCCCGGCGGGGGCCTCCGCGACCACCTCCTCCGGAACCAGAGACCCGGCGTAGAGGACGACCGGACACCGCCGGATCAGATCAAGCCCCCGCACCGTGATCAGGTCGGGCGCGCCGGGACCGGCTCCGATAAAGTGAACCGTCATGCCGACACCCCTTCAAGACTCCAGTGGACCACGGGGGGCGAAGGTAACCGTTCGCACCCGCGTGGTCCACCGTCTTGAGGAGGCGTCCCAGGGCGAATTGGGGCGTGACAAGGCGGTAAAAGGCTGATTTCCGGAAATTCCTGAAATTCATGCACTGTCACCGGAATTCCCGGAATTCACCGGAGCCTGGAGAAACCATTGCGACACGTCGAACTCTTCAAAGACACCTGCAAGGCGTATTCCGATCTTGCGGGTCAATGCCTTCGCATCCATCGCGGTCCCGATAGCGGACATCAATTCTGTACGATAGGCTTCGAAGAAGTCAGGACGTTCTTGCAAAATAGCAGCAACATCTCCATAGCTTGACTCAATCCAACGAGCACTAGGTGATTCCTCCGACAGGGCCACAAGTCCACGCATATACCAGCACGCCCCCAGGTTCCAATCTTGCTGTTTGTCACCCAACAGGAGTAACCGCGCGCCGTTCAGCAGTACGCAGGACGTATTCTTCAACTCTGATCTCACATTGTCAGCGATCATAAGGGCCATTTCGACTGGATTGGACAGATACTGGGCGATGTTGAAAGC
>JADGDA010000095.1 GCA_015228695.1 Alphaproteobacteria bacterium | reverse complement strand
CTATAGTCCCGGCGAATCGGATTCATGAGTCGGGGGAGTTGAGGGGATGAGGATCGCCATCTACGGGACCGGGGGCGTCGGTGGATATTATGGCGCCAGGCTGGCGGCGGCGGGCGAGGACGTGCATTTCATCGCCCGTGGCGCCCATCTGGAGGCCATTCGGGCCGGCGGCCTGCGGGTCAGGAGCAAGAACGGGGACCTGCACATCAACCCGGCCCAGGTGACCGACGATCCGGCGACCATCGGCCCGGTGGACGTGGTGATGGTCGCGGTGAAGCTCTATGACACCGAGGGCGCGGCCGAGGGCTGCAAGGCCCTGATCGGGCCGGAAACGGTGGTGATCTCGTTCCAGAACGGCGTCACGGCGGTGGAAACCTTTGCCGCCGCGGTGGGGGCCGGGCACGTCGCCGGCGGCGCGACCTACATCATGTCGGAGGTTGCCGAGCCCGGAGTGATCGCCCACATGGGCACCAACGCCAAGCTGATCTTCGGCGAACTCGACGGGCGCGGCTCGAAGCGACTCGCGGATTTCCACGCGGCCTGCGGCAAGGCCAGGATCGACGCGGTGCTGAGCAACCGGATCATGACGGACATCTGGTCGAAGTTTTCCTTCCTGGCGGCCCACAGCGGCATGACGGCGCTGACCCGCAAGCCCATCGGCGCCATCCGCTCCGACCCCGACACCCGCGCCATGTTCCAGGCCGCCGTCGAGGAGGTCTGCGCCGTCGCCAAGGCCAAGGGCGTGTCCTTGCAGGACAATCAGACGGAACGCAACATGAAGCAGGCCGACAGCCTGCCGGAGCAGATGGGCTCCTCGCAGTTGTACGACTTGACCCATGGCAAGCGCCTCGAATTGCCGTGGCTGGCGGGCGCGGTGGTGAGGCTGGGGCGCGAATTGGGCGTCCCCACCCCGACCCATGCCGCCATCTACGCCGGACTCAAGCTGCACGCCGACGGCGCCGGAGGCTGACAGCTACGCTTTCGGCGTCAGAAAGGCGTCCAGCAGACAGGACCGGGGGGAGAGAAGCGCCCACTCGTCCAAGGGGAACCGGAACACCGCCACGGCGCAGGTGGGGAACTTCCGCCGCATGCGGAGCAACCCATCCCCGTCGGGGCTGGCCGCCGCGTCCGCCAGATGGAGCGCCAGTTCCTCCGTGCCCGGATTGTGGCCGACGAGCAGGACCGAGTCGACTCCGGCCGGAGTCCGCCACAGACGGTCCAGAATCTCCCCCCACGTCGCGCCATAGAGTTCGGCGGGAAAGGCGGCCGTTCCGGCACGGAGGGCGGGAGCCATGGCGTCCCAGGTCGCCCGGGTTCTGACCGCCGGGGAGCACAGAACGAGAGCCGGGCGGACCCCAAGCCCGGCAAGGCGCGCCCCCATCGCCTCCGAATCGCCGATGCCGCGCCCGGTCAGGGGACGTTCGAAGTCGGACAGGGCGGGATCGTCGCGTCCCGCCTTGGCATGACGGAGCAGGAACAGGCGCTTCATACCGGAGTCTCCTTGCGGTTCCGCACTCTACCCGAATCGGGAAAGGCGCGCACCTTGATCGGCATCAATGCGCGTCCGCTGGAAACCGCTATGGTTTCGGTGGAGATTTCGCGGTCCGGCGGCGTATGATCCGCGCGATTTTTTCCAAGTGGTCGAGGCGGCTGTGACATACCCCTGTGGAGACCCCGAGGCGGTCCTGGCCGAGGTCGGGCGCGTTTCCCCCTCCGATGATCCCGAGACGGGGGAAACGGTCCTCGATCTCAGGGCGTTGCCGCCTCCAGGGCCGTTCATCGCCATCCTGCGCCACATCGAGGGGCTGAGCCGGGAAGTGCCGGGGGAAAAAGGGGGAGAAGGGGAGAGGGGGGTTCTGGTCCGTCTCTCCCGCGATCCGAAATTCCTCTATCCGGAACTGGTGGATCGCGGCTGGACCTGGGAACCGCTTCCGGCTCCGGCCGGAGAGGTGCGGTTGCGGCTCGTGGGGCCGGGTGGCGGAGGAACGCGGTGAATGCCGTAGGCACCATCCTGATGGGAGCGCAGAGGCGGCTTCTGCCGTTGTGGATTCCCTACCGTTTTTTTCTGGCGGCCACCCTGTTCCATGGGCTGGCTTGGGGACTGCTGGCGGTCGCGGCCGATCAGGTGGCCGGGTACCGGGGGGGGCCGGGGCCGTTGCTGGCGATGCTCCACGCCCTGACCCTCGGGGTGCTCACCATGACCGCCGTCGGTGCGGCCTTGCAGATTCTGCCGGTGGTGACGGGGCAGGCCTTGCGGGCGCTCTGGTCGGGGCGGGTCATTTCCTGGCTGTACGTTCCCGGGGTGCTGCTGCTTCTGTTCGGGTTCCATTCCGGCCACGGCGTGGTCATGGAGGCGGGGGGCGCCGTCGTCGCGGTCTGTCTTGCGGTCTTCATCGCCCTGGTCTGCGACGTTCTGATCCGCGCGCGGGGGCTTTTCCCCGTTTTTCGGGTCTACACCTGGGCGGCGCTGGCCGGATTGGCCGGACTGGCCATCCTGGGGAGTCTCGCCATCGCCGATTTCCGGATGGGGTTCCTCCAAGATCACGCGGCCGTGGGGCTGGCCCATTTTCTGCTGGCGGCCTTCGGCTTCATGGGGATGCTGGCGATGGGGTTCAGCCACGTCCTGGTGCCGATGTTCGCCCTGGCGGGGGCGGACGACGACGTCCTGGCCAAGAGCGGCCCGGTCCTGGCCGTCCTGGCCGTGGCACTGGGGGTGGCGGGCGCCCTGACCGGCTCTCCTCTCCTCCTCGCCGGAGCGGCCGTCGTGGGCATGGGGGCCGCCGGAGTCTATCTGTGGGTCATGGGACGCGCCCTCCGGGCCGGGATGCGCAAGAATCTGGGGCTGTCCTTCGTCCTGGTCAAGGCGGCCTGGGCCATGCTGCCCCTCTCCCTTCTGGCCGGGGGGGCGGCGGCCCTGGGGCTGGGCGGCGAGAGACTCGTGATCCTGTTTTCGTTCCTCGCCCTGTTCGGCTGGCTGCTCACCTTTCTCTTGGGAATCCTGCAACGGATCATCCCGTTCCTCGCCGCCATGAACGCCGTCGGCTGGGCGATGCCCCGGCTGTCGGAACTGGCGGGGGAAACACCATTGAAGGTTCACGCCGTCTGCCACTTCGCGGCCCTGGCCGTGGTGACGGGGGGAATCCTGAGCGAAACGGCGCTGCCCATCCGGGTCGGCGCCCTGATCGGCGTCGCCGGGGCCGTCTCCTATGTCCTGTTTGCCCTCGACGTGGTCCGCCGTCTTGCCGCAACCGGAAAAACCCGAACAGAAAAGAAAAATCATGTATAAACTGAACCTGCCCATTCTTCAGACCCTGCACGAGGAACACATGGCCGTGATGGCCTTGTTGGAGCGACTGGAAAACTTCCTGAGGAAGCGGAAGCCGGACGCGGTCCCTTCCTCCGGCGACGCAGAGGCGGCGGCCCTGTTCTCCGATCTGGTCTCCAGCATGGAGGGGGAGATCGGGTCCCACTACGCCTTCGAGGAACAGTATCTGTTCCCCCGCTTCACGGAGATGGCCGACGCCGGGATCCCCATGATGCTTCACGGGGAGCACGACATCATCCGCCCGGTCGCCGCCCGTCTGGCCGACATCGCCCGCGCCGCCGCCGCCGGCCCGCTGTCCGCCGGGGACTGGAAGGAATTCCATGCCCTGGGCCGGGAAATGGTGGAGCGGGAGGTCTTTCACGTACAGAAAGAGGAAATGGGCTTTCTCCCCGCCCTCGATCAGATGTTGCCGCCCGCCTCCGGCCCCGAGCTGGAAAGGGCCTATGCCGCGCTGAAAGCCGGATAGGAGGCGCCATGGCTTACGAAAATCCCGGTTGCGCCTATTGCCCCTCGACGGTGAGGGCGTGCCGGGAAGGCGAACAGGACGCGCGCGGCCCCGCCTTCTGCCCCTCCAGGGTGAACGGCGGGACCGTCGAGGCCAGTCTCAAGGAATACGAGGATGCGTTCACCCATCGGGTGATCCGCGAGTCGTCCATCGCCGAGGCCGAGGGCTATTACACCAACACGCGGGTCGAGGCGGTCTGCGCCTTCGCCAAGCGCATGGAGTTCAGAAAGATCGGCATCGCCTCGTGCATCAGCTTCCTCGACATCGCCTACACGCTGAGCGGAATCCTGGAAAGCCACGGGTTCACGGTGGCTTCGGCCTGCTGCCGCAACGGCGGCGAGCCCAAGGAATCGATCGGCGTGCGCGAGGATCAAAAGGTCAAGCCGGGCCAGTTCGAGTCCATGTGCAATCCCGTGGGGCAGGCGGAGCTGCTGAACGAGGCCGGATGCGAGCTGAACGTGGTCCTCGGCCTGTGCGTGGGACACGACAGTCTGTTTGCGCGCCAGTCCAAGGGGTTGGTGACCACCCTGGTGGTCAAGGACAGGGTACTGGCCCACAATCCCATCGGCGCCCTCCACCTGGCGGACACCTTCTACAGCCGCGTGTGGGGACCCTTGCGCCCGGAGAAGCCCCCCAAGAAACCCGTGGACGGCCGATGAAACGACTTATCCCACCGGTCATTGGAAATGACCGGTGGTATTATCCCTTGAACACCCCCGGCAACGGCAATTCGTTCCGGTCCAGCCCCTCGATCGCCGCGCGTCCCATGGCCAGCACCGCTTCCTCCGCGCTGCCGCCGATATGCGGGGTGGCGAGGACGTTCGGCAGGGACAGCAACTCGCGGTCCGTGGGGGGCTCGACGGCGAAGACGTCGAAGGCGGCTCCGGCCAGCCGCCCGTCCAGCAGCATCACCTTCATCGCCGCCTCGTCCACCAGCCCGCCGCGCGCGGCGTTGATCAGGATCGCCGAGGGTTTCATCAGGGCCAGCCGTCCGGCGGACAGGATGTTCACCGTCGTTTCGTCATGGGGCAGGTGCAGGGTCACCACGTCCGCCTCCCGCAACAGGTCCTCGATGCCCATGGGCTCGACCCCGTGGCGGGCGTAGAATTCGGGGAAGTCCAGAATGTCGTGGGCGAGGACCCGGCAGCCGAAGGCGTTCAGCAGCGGCGCCAAGTCCTTGCCGATGTGGCCGCAGCCGATGATGCCGACCGTCTTCCCGGTGAGCTGGCGGCCCATGAGCTGACGCCAGGTGCCGGCAAGGACCTCGCGGTTGGCGGCGGGGACATGGCGCAAAAGGGCGATGGCCGACGAGATCACCAGTTCCGATACCGAGCGCCGGTTCACCCCCCCCGTCCAGCCGAGGCGGACCCCCCGCCGGACCATGGCCGCCATGTCGATCATGTCGAGCCCGACCCCGTACTTGGCGATGACCTTGAGGCCGGGCAGGCGGGCGAGCAGGGCGTCGTCGATCCGCTCCAGGGCGGTGACCGCCTTGTCGTGGCCGTCGAGGAACCCGGCCAGGGCCTCTCCCGCCAGCGACGTTCCGGCGTCGTTGAAGGTGACGTCGGAATAGTGGGCCAGCAGCTCGGCCCGCAGGACGGGATGGCGGGAAAACGAACGGGAGGCGACGGCGACACGGGTCATGGGAGCACCCCCAGGCGGGCCAGGGCGTCGGGCACCTGGCTGAAGGATTGGATCAGGATATCGGTATCCAGCTCGGAGGCCGGCGCGCGGGCATAGCCGTAGCCGACGGCGATCGAACGCACGCCGCCGTTGCGCGCGGCGGCCATGTCCACTTCGCTGTCGCCCACGAACGCCGTTTCCGCCGCCGTGACCGCCATCAGGGCCAGGACGTGGCCGAGGTGGCCGGGATCGGGCTTCTGCACCGGAAGCACGCCGCCGCCGAGGATGGCCCGGAACAGACCGGCCAGCCCCAACGCCTCCAGCACCAGGACCGTCATTTCATGCGGCTTGTTGCTGCACACCCCCAGGCGCAGGCCCCGGTCCGCGAGCAGGCGCAGCGTCTCCCGCACTCCGGGATAGACCACCGTGTGGGCGGCGGGCTCGGCGCGGTAGAAATGGAGGTAGCGGGCGATGCCGGCCGCCACTTGGTCCGGGGCCGGAGCGGGGCCGGTGGCGGACAAGGCCTTTTCCAGGAGCGGCCGCACCCCGTCCCCGATCATCGGCTTCACCGCCCCGAAGTCCAGCGGAGGGCGTCCCAGCTCCGCCAGGGTGCGGTTGACCGCGTTGGCCACGTCGGGGGCGCTGTCGATCAGGGTGCCGTCGAGGTCGAACACCACCGCCCGGAAGGCATCGAGGCGGCTCATGTCCCGCCGGCGCCGAACAGCGCCTGTTCCAGCATGGAGCACAGGCAGTGGTAAACGGGCAGGTGCAGTTCCTGGATTTCGTCCACCACGTCGGCGGGGACGCGGATCGCCACGTCGGCCAGGGACCACAGCTTGCCCCCCTTGCGGCCGGTCAGGGCCAGGACCTTCAGGCCGCGCGCCCGCGCCACCTTGGCGGCGGCCAGGACGTTGCCCGAGTTGCCCGAGGTCGAAATGGCGATCAGCACATCGCCCCGCCGCCCCAGGCCGTAGACCTGTTGGGCGAAGACGTACTCGGGACTGGTGTCGTTGGCGACCGCGGTGGCGATGGCGTTGGCTCCCGACAGCGCCACCGCGGGAATGCCCTGTTGCAGGCGGGACGCCATCTCCCGGGCCTCGGAGGGAAAGTGGACCGCGATTTCGTCCACCTGCGCCGGGGTGAGGCTCCGCTTCAACTGGAAGCCTTTCAGCAGCTCGCCGACGATATGGTCGGCGTCGGCGGCGCTGCCCCCGTTGCCGCAGGCCAGGATCGTGCCGCCGCCCTCCACGCAGTCCAGCAGCAGGGTGAATCCCCCCACGATGTCGGCCTGGAGGGACTCCAGCGCCGGATAGCGGGCAACGAGCCGCGCCAGGATGTCCACGGTCATGGAGAGGTCCTTTCGATCAACCAGTCCGCCAGCGCCTCGCCGGCGATGCGGTGTCCCAACGCCGACCAATGGCCGTCGTGGGCGAAATGCAGGGGGGCGAACCCCACCGCCTTGAAGGCGTCCACGGGGTCGACCACGTCGATTCCCCGCGCCGCCAGTTCCGCCCCGACCTTGAGGCGCAGATCGCGATAGAGGGGGTCACCGTCGCGGATCTCGAACCGTCCCGGCGCGATCAGCACCGCGAACGGCACGTCCGGCGGCAACATGCCCTTGAGACGGGCGATTTCCGTGGCGGAGGACGCGGCGGCGGCCTCCACCTGGGAGGAGTCGATCCCGGACTTGTAAGTGTGGTCGTGCTCGATCAGGTGCAGGGCCACCAGGGTCCGTACCACGAACGGAACCCGCTTCACCGCCACCGCGACCACGTTGTAGACGGCCGAGGCCCGGGTCATCCGGTGCTTGAGGCCGATGAAGGTCCACCCCGTCTTTTCGGGCGGGGCCGCGCCCTCGCTCCGGCGGGCCAGGGCCGGACAGTCATAATCCGCCCGGATGTCGTTTTCGAGGACGAGGCCGACCACGACCGCGCGGGGTTTCCCCTCTCCCGGCATCCGCGCCAGCAGGGCTTGATAGCCGCAGATGTCGGCGCCCGGGCTCGCGATGTTGTAGACGAGCCGGGACGCCTTTGCCCCCATCACCTCGCCGTAGCGTTCGGACGTCTCGACGCCCCATCCGAAGGCCATGGAGTCCCCGATCACCCACACCCGCCCGGCGGCGGCCGGAACCGGCTCGTCGTTTCGCAGGCCGAACCCGTTGATACGGACGTGGATGCGGAAATCGCCGTTGTTCTGGGAGAAATATCCGTCGAAGTCCGGATGCCCGACGGTCACCCGCCCATGACCCGGAACGGTGACCGGTTCCATGAACCAACCGCTGTAGAACTCGCGCCACTGGGGATAGACGAAACGCAGCCCCACCTCGGCCAGCCCCAGAAGAAAGAGGAGGCCGATCAGCGTCGCGGCAAGGGCTCCCTTCCAGGTGGAAGCTCCGGGTTCAACCATTCTTCCTGCCCCGTCCTAGAAAATAGCATAGATGAACGGCGCGATGGCCGTGCTCTGCGCCGCCACCAGCAGGCCCCCCAGCAGCAGCAGGCCGAGGATGACCGGCGCCAGCCAGAACTTCCGGTAGACCCGCATGAAACGGAGGAACTGGTGGAGGACGGAAAGCATGCGGGGCACTCCTGGGCGGGGCCTAAAAGGGATACCGCCATTGCCGGATCGGCGGATTATAAGGCCCGCTGGCCGGACGAAAAGAAAGAAAAACGCGCCGACGAAGAACTATGGTTGTCCACGAACCCGTTCGGCGGGGTTATGGGGCGTCTCCGATGGAGGGGAGGGCGTCGTTCAAGCCCCAGCGCCCGCGCCAGTCCGGGTCGGCGCAGTAGATGCGGTAGACCATGTGCATGGTCTTGAGCGCCTCCTCCGACGAGCCGTCCACAATGGGCTTGTCCTCCAGCACCGCCTCGGCGAACTCGGCGATTTCGTCGGACCACGAGGGGTCGGTGTTATAGCGGGTGGTTTGCTCCTTCGGATTTCCCCCCTGATTGTCGGCGGCCCAGGCGACGGTCAGGGTCTCGGCCCCGTAGCTCTTCGAGCCGGACAGAATGCCGCTCAGGATCACCGTGCCCCTTTCCAGGGCGATTTCCAGCTCGAACCGGTGCCGCCACTGGGTCGCCGAGGAATGCAGCATCGCCACCACGCCGTCCCCGGTGCGCATCAGGGCGTAGGCGTTGTCCTCCACGTCGTGGCGCCAGAAATCGTTGGCGATGAAGCTGTGGATGTCCGTGAACTCGCCGCCGAACAGGCGCATCAGGTCCACCATGTGGATGCCCTGGTCCAGCAGGATTCCGCCGCCGGCGATGGCGCGCTTGGTGCGCCAATGGGTGGGGGAGCGGAAAT
>JADGDA010000094.1 GCA_015228695.1 Alphaproteobacteria bacterium | reverse complement strand
AATAATCGTCGGCTCCCAGGTCGAGGCCCCAGTCGACGACGTGGCCCAGGGCGAATCGGGCTTCCCGTGCCTGGGCCATGGCCCAGGCATGGCGCGCGGTCTCGCGTCCTCGGGAGTCGATGTCCACCATCGCCAGAATGCGCCGGTGCGTCCGCATCACCCGGCCTCCTGCATCGGGATGGTTTCCTCCTCGGGGGGCTCCTGACGTCCGCGGCGGGCGCACTCGACGAAGACGTCGAGCGCGCAGGCGCGGCATATCCCCGGATCGATCCGGGAGTAGATCGCGCGGATGGCCCCGGTTTTCGACTGGAAGATGTTGTCCGCGCCGATGACCTCGATTCCGCCGGAGCGGCGCAGGCTGGCCAGGACCCCTTCCTTCACCCGCACCAGATAAAGCCCGCCGCCCCGCGCCCGGAATCTCTTGGCCTCCTGGATCAGGGCTTCGACCCCGGCCACGTCGATGAAGTTCACCCCGGACATGACGATGGCCAGATGCCGGCGCTCGGGGGCTTCGGCCTCGTACCGGCGCAGGGTTTCCTGGAGGAAATTCACCGCTCCGAAAAACATCGAGCCATCAATGCGGATGAACCGGACCTGCGGGCACTCGGGCAGGGCCGGATCGGTGATGAACTTGCGGGAGGAGCTTCCCGGATCGGGGACCCGTACCAGTATGGCGGGATGGGAGGTCCGCCGCAGATAGACCACCAGGGACAGAATAACCCCGACGAAGATCGCCTGTTCGAGTTCGATCAGCAAGGTCGCGAGGAAGGTCGCCACCAGCACCACCGCCTCGGAGGGGCTGGCGCGCAGGATCTGGGCGATGTGATGGCGGTCGATCAGCCCCCAGGCGACGAGGAACAGCATGCCGGCCATCGCCGCGTCGGGCATGTAGACGGCAAGGGGCGCGACGGCGACGACGACCGCCATCAGGGCGGCGCCCGCGAACACCGCCGCCAGCGGCGTTTTGGCTCCGGCTTCGTAATTCAGGCCGCTGCGGTTGAAGGAGCCGGTGGCGACATAGCCGGAAAAGAAACTTCCGGCGATGTTGGACAGTCCCTGTCCGATGAATTCCTGGTTGCCGTCGATGTGCTGGCCGCTGCGGACGGCGAGGGCGCGGGAGATCGAGACGGCCTCGGTCAGGGCGAACAGCGTCACCGCCAGCGCCGTCGGCGCCAGCTCCCGCCAGACCGCAAGGTCGAGGATCGGCGCGGACAGGGGGGGCAGGCTGGAGGGCAGGGCTCCGACCGTGCGGACGGAAACCCCGAGAACCTGCCCCAGCACGGCCGCGACCGCGCCGCCGGCGGCGATGGCGACGATCATGTATGGAACGCGCGGCCAGAAACGGCGGACGACGATCCCCGTGACCAGCGTGACGGTGCCGGTCAAGGCCGCCGCCCAGGAAATCTCGCCGGCGTGGACGGCCACGTAGGTGATGATTTCATGGAACGGGGCTCCCCGTGGGATCGGCAGATCGAGGAAGTTCTTGATCTGATTGGCGGCGATGAGAATGCCCGCCCCCGCCGTGAACCCGATGATCACCGAATGGGAGATGAAGTTGACCAGGGTCCCGAGGCGGAACAACCCCAAGGCCAATTCGAGCAGCCCGACCATGACCGCGAGGGTCAGGGCCAGTTCCACGTAACGGGCGGAGCCGGGCTCGGCCAGCAGGGACAGGGAGGAGAACAGGACGATGGAAGCCGCCGTGGTCGGACCGGAGACGAGATGCCACGACGAGCCGAACAGCGCGGCGATGATGGCCGGGATCATGCCCGCGTAGAGGCCGTATTCGGGGGGCATCCCGGCGATGGTCGCGAAGGCCACGCCCTGGGGCAGGACGACGATCGCGCCGGTCAGCCCGGCGGACAGGTCGGCGAGGAGAGTCTTCCGGTCGACCAGGGGCATCCAGGACAGAAAGGGAAACAGCCGGGACGGCCCGAGGCCGACGGTCTTTGCGGCGGTAAGGGAAGTGGACATCCGGTCTCCGGGGGCAGCAACAGGGAGACCCGACTATGCATCCCGGACGCGCCGTCCATCCATTGGGTAAGATACGTATCGATCCGCTCTATTTTTGTTCTTTCCGATCATCGAAAAGACCGATCATCGAAAAGACAGGCCATCCGCACCAGATCGGCCAGATTTCCGGCGCCGGTCTTTTCCATGATGTGGGCGCGGTGGACCTCGACGGTCCGGGGACTGATCCCCAGGCGGTCGGCCACCACCTTGTTGGGGTGCCCCGCCACCAGCAACAGCATCACTTCCCGCTCGCGGGCGCTGAGGGTGGCGAGCAGCGCGCCGGCGCTCCGGGGCCGTCCGGCCTCCTCGGGCGTCGTCGCCAGGGCGGCGCGGATGCTGTCCAGCAGCAGTTTGTCCCGGAACGGCTTTTCGATGAAATCGACCGCCCCCGCCTTCAACGCGGCGACGGCCATCGGCACATCGGCGTGGGCGGTGATGATGATTACCGGAAGCCGGATGCCCCGGAGCAGCAATTCCTTCTGGAGTTCGATTCCGGTCATGCCGGGCATGCGGACGTCGGCGACGATGCAACCGTTCCATCCTCCCCGGACGACGCCCAGGAAATCGAGGGCCGAGGCGTAGGTCCGGCTGCGGTATCCGGCCGATTGAAGAAGGACGGCGAGGGAGTCGCGCACATCCTCGGCGTCGTCGATCACATGAATGACGGCGTCATGCATCCGGGGTCCCCTTGGTCGCCTTTGGCAGGGTGAAATGAAAGACCGCGCCGCCATGGGGGGCGTTCTCGCCCCACAGGCGTCCTTCGTGCGCTTCCAGAATGGACTTGCTGATGGAAAGCCCCAGTCCCATCCCGGCTTCCTTGGTGGTGACGAACGGTTCGAACAGCCGGGCCTCCACCGAGGGGTGCAGACCGGGGCCGTTGTCCGCGACGTCGACCTCGACCGAGTCGTCCACGGCCTTGCCGGAGACGGTCACCACCGCGTTCCTCGTCCCGGCGGCGGCAAGGGACTGAATGGCGTTGCGGATGAGGTTGACCAGGACCTGTACGATCTGGGTCTTGTCGGCCATCACCGGCGGCAGGGCGGACAGCCCGACCGGCCGCAGGGCGATCCCGGCCGCGTTGGCCTCGGCCAGTACCAGCCGGATCGCTTCCTCGGCGGCGTCGCCGACGCCGTTGACCGTCAGCCGCAATTCCCCCTTGCGCATGAAATCCCGCAGGCCGTGGATGGTCTGCCCCACCCGTTCGATCTGGTCCACGCTTTTGGCCATGATCCGGCCGACCGCCTGCATGTCCGGCTCGGGGGCCATGATCAGGCGCAGGGCCGCCTGAGTATAGTTCATCGCCGCTGTCAGGGGCTGGTTCAACTCGTGAGCCAGCGCCGAGGCCATTTCCCACCCGACGTTCAATCTCTGAAAGTGGGTGATTTCCGCCTGCCGGGCCAGCAGCCGCTCCCCCGACAGCTTGCGCTCGCTGGCCAGGGCGCCGAGTAGGAGACTGGTCACGGCGAGGACCGCCAGACGGATCTGCAACTCGATGATGGACTGGTCGTGGTGGCCGAACAGCCTGTCCGTCACCATCGGGGCCAGGTAAATGGCGGCCAGTGCCGACGCCGATCCCGGCTGGCCGTGACGGGTGGCGATCCAGGTGAAAGGCAGGAACAGGAGGTAGAAGAAGTGGAGTTCCTGATTGGCGAACCGCCCGAACACCTCCCAGGCGATGACGGCCAGGGCCATGGCCTGCAACAGGCTTTCCACCGAGGGCAGGACGGCGTCCTTTGGCCCACGGCCGGGGAAAGGGAAGCCGATGAACAGAGGGGCAATGGCGAGAAGGGCCACCAGATGGGCGAGAAATACCTGTCCGGCGATGTCCGCGCTTTTCCAGGGATCGGTTCCGGACCACAAGGCGATCGTCCCCTCCGCCGAGGCGGCGACCGCCGAGAAGGCCGTGGAGGCGGCGAAAAGGGCGAACACCCCCCGCAGGCGCTCCAGATCGGGCCGGGCGCGCCGGGACCGCAACAGCGCGGCGGCGACCGCGGCGGCAAGGGTTTCCGCGGAAGCCTGGATCAGGATTCCGGCCGTCCCGTGCCGGAGGCCGCCTTCAACCAGTCCGGCCAGAAGGGAGGCGACGAAGATCAGGGGCAGCCACCGCTCCCCCAGGCGGGCCGCCAACGCGAAAGCGAAGGCGGGCGCGGCGTTCCAGGGCAGAACCGGCACTCCGGCGGAACCGTGGGGCAGGGCGGCCCACTCCGCCGCCAGGGTCAGCAGGAGATAGCCCGCCCCGATCGCATCCGAAGGCGTCCAGCCCCGATGTCCCGTCGTCATGGGGTCCGCCATCTCCAGCCCCGCCATGGTCGCCCGTCATGGTCGACGGATGGTAGAGCCCCCGGCGGCGGAAGGGAAGCGGATGGTGGAAATGATTGGGCCGCTGTGTTACATAGCGGCCGTCGCCGGGGGGACTCCCCGGCACTTGTTTTTTCGCCGGGGCGTTCTCCGGCGCCCGGTTGTTTTTCAAAATGGGGGGTTCACATGACGGCACGACGTCCGCTGATTGCCGGCAACTGGAAGATGAATGGCCTGCGCGCCGATGGTCTGGCGCTGGCCGGGGAACTGGCGAAAAGGATGAAGGCGAAGGGCAAGGCTCCGTTCGAGATGCTGGTCTGCCCGCCGGCCACCTTGATCCGCGAGGTCGCGCAGACGGTCGCGGGCAGCGGCGTGCTGGTCGGCGGCGAGGATTGCCATGCCAAGGCAAGCGGCGCCCATACCGGCGACATCTCCGCCGCCATGCTGGCCGACGCCGGGTGCACCCACGTCATCGTCGGCCACTCCGAGCGGCGGACCGATCATGGCGAGAGCGATGCCACGGTCAAGGCAAAGGCCGCCGCCGCCCTGGGCAACGGACTGGTCGCCGTGGTCTGCATCGGCGAGACCGAGGCCGAGCGCGATGCCGGCAAGACCCTGGAGGTCAATGCCCGTCAGGTCGCGGGGTCGGTGCCCGACGGAGCCACCGCCGCCAACTTGGTCATTGCTTATGAGCCCGTGTGGGCCATCGGCACCGGCCGCACTCCGACCGCCCCCGAGGTGCAGGAGGTGCACGCCTTCATCCGCAAGGAACTGGCGGCCAAGATCGGCGCGGCGGAAGCCGCCGGGGTGCGCATCCTCTACGGCGGCTCCATGAAGCCGGGCAACGCCAAGGAGCTGCTGGCCCTGGCGGACGTGGACGGCGGGCTGATCGGCGGCGCCAGCTTGGTCGCCGACGATTTTTGGGCCATCGCCCAAAGTTGCCCCTAGCTTCCATCGTCCGGGAGGGCTAGTTTCCCGTTCACGCGGACGCCGCGTCCCACCCGGGACGCGGCCGGTCCCGCTTCCGTTGGATGTATTCCGGAACTTCGCAGGGCCGGGACTTCGCAGGGTGAAACGATGGTTACGGTCATTCTGGTCATTCACTTGCTGATCGCGATCGCGATGGTCGGCGTCATCCTGATGCAGCGGTCCGAGGGCGGGGCGCTCGGGATCGGCGGCGGCGGCGGTGGACTGATGAGCGGGCGGCAGGCGGGGAACCTCCTGACGCGGACCACGGCCATTCTGGCCACCGCGTTCATGACCACCAGCATGATCCTCGCCATCATGGCCAACAACGCGAGCGCCCCCCGCAAGTCGATCCTGGAACAGCCGGCCGCCAAGGCCGCGCCCGTGGTTCCCGAGGAGGCCGCGCCGCCGGTTCCGCTGGCGGCAACCCCCGAGTCGCCTCCGCCGCCGCCCGCACCCGTCGAAGCGCCGCCCACTCCCAAATAGGATCGCCCATGACGCGGTTCATCTTCATTACCGGGGGGGTGGTCTCGTCGCTGGGCAAGGGACTGGCGTCGGCCGCCCTGGGGGCGCTGTTGCAGGCGCGCGGGTATGCGGTCCGCCTGCGCAAGCTCGATCCCTACCTGAACGTGGACCCGGGCACCATGAGCCCCTATCAGCACGGCGAGGTCTACGTCACCGACGACGGGGCGGAGACCGACCTGGACCTGGGGCACTACGAGCGCTTCACCGGGGTTTCCTCGCGGCGCAGCGACAACGTCACCACCGGACGCATCTACTCGACCGTGATCGCGCGGGAGCGTCATGGGGATTACCTGGGGGCCACGATCCAGGTCATTCCCCATGTGACCGACGCCATCAAGGAATTCGTCACCGCCGACCTCGACGGCGCCGATTTCGCCCTGATCGAGATCGGCGGCACCGTCGGCGACATCGAGGGACTCCCGTTCCTGGAGGCGATCCGCCAGTTGGGCAACGAACTCGGCCCGGAGCGGTCGATGTTCGTGCACCTGACCCTGTTGCCCTATATTCCCTCGGCCGGCGAGTTGAAAACCAAGCCGACCCAGCACTCGGTCAAGGAACTCCTGAGCGTCGGCATCCAGCCCGACCTTCTGCTCTGCCGCAGCGAGCGCCCGATTCCCGATTCCGAGCGGCGCAAGATCGCCCTGTTCTGCAACGTCGTCCAGGACGCGGTGATCCCGGCGCTGGACGTCTCCACCATTTACCGGGTGCCGATCAGCTATCACGAGGGTGGCCTGGACGTGCAGGTCTGCAAGCATTTCCGGCTGCCCCACGATTCGGAGCCCGATTTGTCCCGCTGGACCAACATCGTCGGCCGGGTCACCCAGCCGGAGGGCGAGGTGACCATCGCCGTGGTCGGCAAGTACATCAAGCTGCTCGACGCCTACAAATCCCTGGCCGAGGCACTGGCTCACGGGGGCATCGCCAACAACGTCCGGGTCAGGCTGGACTGGATCGACTCCGAGGCGTTCGAGGGGGAGGACCCGGTCGATATCCTGGACAACGCCAACGCCATCCTGGTTCCGGGCGGTTTCGGGGAAAGGGGCACCGAGGGCAAGATCAAGGCGGTCCGCTTCGCCCGTGAGCGCAGGGTGCCCTATTTCGGCATCTGTTTCGGGATGCAGATGGCGGTGATCGAGGCGGCGCGCCATCTGGCGGGGCTGGAGGGCGCAAGCTCGACCGAGTTCGGCCCCGCCGTGGACCCGGTCGTCGGCCTGATGACCGAGTGGGCGAGCGGTTCCGAGATCGTGCGCCGGGGCGCCGATTCGGGCATGGGGGGCACCATGCGCCTCGGCGCCTATGAATGCCGTCTGAAGGAGGGCAGCCGCGCCCACGGCATCTACCGCTCCGCCGCCATCAGCGAGCGTCACCGCCACCGCTACGAGGTCAACATCCGCTACCGCGAGCGGCTGGAGGCCGCCGGGCTGGTGTTTTCCGGGCTGTCTCCCGACGAGGTGTTGCCCGAGATCGTCGAGATCCCGGACCATCCCTGGTTCATCGGCGTGCAGTTCCATCCGGAACTCAAATCCAAGCCCTTCGATCCCCACCCGTTGTTCACCGCCTTCATCCGGGCGGCCGTCGAGCAGAGTCGGTTGGTATGACGAACCCGCCCCGTCATGTCCGCATCGGTCCGGAGCGCGCCGACCCGGTCGTCGTCGGCAACGATCTGCCCCTCGCCCTGATCGCCGGCCCCTGTCAGTTGGAGAGCCTCGATCACGCCCTGGGGATCGCCCGTTTTCTCAAGGAGATAACCCAGCGCATCGGGATGCCCTTTATCTTCAAGGCATCCTTCGACAAGGCCAACCGGACCTCCATTTCCGGGACCCGTGGTCTGGGGCTCGATGCCGGCCTCGGGATTCTCGCCGAGGTGTCCCGCGCGGTCGGATGCCCGGTGCTGACGGACGTCCACGAGATCGACCAGTGCGCTCCGGCGGCCGAGGTGGTGGACGTGCTCCAGATTCCCGCCTTTCTCTGCCGGCAGACCGATCTTCTCCTGGCGGCGGCGGCGACCGGGAAGGTGGTCAACGTCAAGAAGGGCCAATTCCTGGCCCCTCGGGACATGGCGAACGTGGTGGCCAAGGTCGAAAGCGGGGGGTGCCGGGATATCCTGCTCACCGAGCGCGGGGTGTCGTTCGGGTACAATACCCTGGTGACGGACCTGCGCGCGTTGCCGATCATGGCGCGCACGGGCTGTCCCGTGGTGTTCGACGCGACCCATTCGGTGCAGCAACCGGGAGGGCAGGGCGGCTCCTCCGGTGGGCAGAGGGAGTTCGCGCCGGTGCTGGCGCGCGCGGCGGTGGCCGTGGGCGTGGCGGCGGTGTTCATCGAGACCCATCCCGACCCGGACCACGCGCCGTCCGACGGTCCGAACATGATTCCGCTGCATGAGATGCCGGAGTTGTTGCAAAACCTCGCCGATTTCGACAGGCTCGCCAAAACGCGGCCACCGTCGTGACAGACTGCCAACCACATAGCCACTGAGGGGACTTAAATGACTGCTATTTCCGATATCCAAGCCCGTGAGATCCTTGATTCGCGCGGCAATCCCACCGTCGAGGTGGACGTCGTCCTGGAGACCGGCGCATTCGGCCGCGCCGCCGTTCCGTCCGGCGCCTCCACCGGCGCCCACGAGGCCTCCGAACTGCGCGACAACGACAAGTCCCGCTACGGCGGCAAGGGCGTGCTGAAGGCCGTGGAAAACGTGAACGGCGAGATCTTCGACGCGCTGACGGGCATGGACGCCGAGGAACAGGTCATCATCGACCAGACCATGATCGATCTGGACGGCACCCCGAACAAGGCCCGTCTGGGCGCCAACGCGATTCTGGGCGTGTCCCTCGCCATCGCCAAGGCGGCCGCGGAAGAGGCGGGCCTGCCGCTGTACCGCTACATCGGCGGCGCGTTCTCCCAGACCCTGCCGGTGCCGATGATGAACATCATCAACGGCGGCGCCCACGCCGACAACCCG
>JADGDA010000093.1 GCA_015228695.1 Alphaproteobacteria bacterium | reverse complement strand
GGTTCAGCGGGGCGGTGACCCTGTCGGATGTCGACCCGCCCCGCGCCTATACCATCACGGGGCAGGGCCAGGGCGGCGTTGCCGGCTTTGTCAAGGGAAGCGCCCGCGTCACCCTCCACGACGACGGGGGAACGACGGTCCTGCGCTATGACGCCAAGGCCGACGTGGGGGGGAAACTGGCCAGCGTCGGGAACCGGCTGATCCAGGGGGCCGCCGACAAGATCATCGGTGGATTCTTCGAGAAATTCACCCTCTGGCTCGGAGCGGAGGCCTCCACCCCGCTCTAGTCCCCGGACCGCTCGTCGGCGGAGACGCTCTCCATCCCGGCCACGGGGACGGGCCTGCGGCCATGGGCGATGGCCACCACCTTCTCCAACTCGGCCTCGGTGCACAGCCCGAGGGTCACGGGGTTGCGCGGCTTGATGTTGGCGGCATTCCAATGGGTGCGCTCACGCACGGAGGTGATGGTCGGCTTGGTGGTGCCGACCAACGCGCAAATCTGCGCGTCCGTCAGCTCGGGATGCTGCTTGAGCAGCCAGGAAATGGCGTCCGGCCGGTCCTGGCGCTTCGACACCGGGGTGTAGCGGGCACCCTTCGGACGGGACTGGGGCAGGGGAAGACCGGTCTGGATCAGGTGCAGACGGGCATTCGGGTTCCCCTGGCACCGCTCCAGTTCCTCCCGCGAGATCTGCCCGCTGCCGACGGGGTCCAACCCGACGATACCAGCCGCCACCTCGCCGTCGGCGATGGCCTGAACCTCAAGGGCGTGCATGCCGCAAAAGTCCGCAACCTGCTCGAAGGTCAGCGAGGTGTTCTCGACCAACCACACGGCCGTCGCCTTCGGCATCAGAGGCAGCGCCATAAATCCTCCCCATCATTGACCCGCCCCCCCGGCCAAGCCGCGAAGCCGACGAAGCCTGGAAGGACCGGGGCAGTCTGCTACGTTCGCTCCCGTTGGGCAAGAACAGAAAGCGGAACCGAACGTCTTAATATGGTTTCCGGAAAGTCCGGAAACCGCTTTATCCCGCCTGGACGGCGACGCCGTTGCCTTCCAGGTGCTTCTTGAGTTCTCCGGTCGCATACATCTCGCGGACGATATCGCAACCGCCGACCAACTCGCCCTTGACGTAAAGCTGGGGGAACGTCGGCCAGTTGGCGTATTGCTTCAGCCCCTCGCGGAGCGAGGGGTCCACCAGCACGTCCACTCCCTTGAACTTGACCCCGAGCTGGGTGAGCACCTCGACCACGGCGGCGGAGAACCCGCACTGGGGAAACATGGGAGTCCCCTTCATGAAAAGAACTACGGGAGATTCCGAGATTTCCTGCTCGATCCGGTCGAAGACGGGGTTGTTGCTCATGTTCGGGAATCCTTGGATAGAAATGGGGGCGACGCGGTTTCTTCGTCACCATATGGGGCGATGCGGACGCCCTGTCAACAGATCACTCCGCCACGTAATCCCCCTTGACCTTTCGCCCTTTCGGGTAGCACCCTTCCCGACGTGTTGTTTCAGGACGGAGGATGGAGTCCCATGGCGTCTTTCAAGCTTATCCGTGTGGCGGCCTCGGGCGTTGCCCTGGTCTGCCTGGCGTCGGCCGCGATGGCGGAGGGCCGCCCGGACATGGGGGAAATGCCTCCCGGGCAGTTCAATCCCAACTGGGGACCGGGCATGGGATACGGGCCGGGAATGGGGTATGGACCGGGCATGGGCCAGGGAATGGGTCAAGGAATGGGCCGGGGGCCGGGAATGGGGTACGGGCCGGGAATGGGCCGGGGTCCGGGCGGCGGCGGTCCTTGCCGCGACCAGACGGCGGGGGGAACAAATGACCCGAACGCCGCAGCTCCCTCCGGCCGTGCCGGGAACATGGCCGGGAACATGTCGGCGCGGGGCCACGTTCCCCGCCACATGCTGGCGATGCGCGAGGGGATTCCCGCCAAGTTCCGCGCGATGGAGAACCCGGTGGCGCCGACCAAGGAGACCCTGACCGAGGGGGAAAAGCTCTACGCCGACAACTGCGCCAGTTGCCACAGCGAGTCGGGATACGGCGACGGACCCGAGGCGCGGAAGCACACGCCGCCGCCGGCCAATCTCTATCGCACCCTGCATTCCCGGGTCGCCAGCGACGGCTTCCTGTTCTGGGCCATCAGCGAGGGCGGCGAGCCGGTGGGAAGCGCGATGCAGGCGTTCAAGGGAAAGCTCGCCGACGACCAGATCTGGAAGGTCATCACCTTCCTGCGCGCCGGAATGCCCCGCATGGCGGCGCCGGAGAGCGGCGGGCGCTGAGACCCCACCCGTAAGCCGGCAAGGGAGCTTTCCAACGGCCATTGAGGCCGCGAAAAAACAAAGGGCGATCGGGTTCACCCGATCGCCCTTGGGGGGCGTTCAGGAATCGGCGACTTCCTGTTCGGCGATCTTGGCGTGAACCTCGGCCATGTCGAGCGCCCGGACCTGCCCGATGATCTCGTCCAGGGCGGTTGCCGGGAGGGACCCCGGCTGGCTGAACAGCAGGACGCGCTCGCGGAAGATGGCCAGCGTCGGAATCGAGCGGATGCCGAACTGCCCGGCCAGATCCTGTTCCCGGTCGGTGTCGCACTTGGCGAAAACGATGTCCGTGTGCTTTTCCGAGGCTTTCTCGAAAACCGGCCCGAAGCTCTTGCACGGACCGCACCAGTCGGCCCAGAAGTCGATCAGCACGATGTCGTTGTCGTCGATCGTCTGTTCGAAATTGTCCTGATTGAGTTCAATCGTCGCCATCGTGCGTCCTTTCCGCCACGTTGCTTTTCACGGGGACGGAGAGTGGAACCGATTGGCCTCCGGCGCAAGCTATTTACCATGTTCCGGTACCGGCTCCGCGTGGTCGAAGGGATTGGCGTCGGCGATGGCCTTGCGGATGATGCCGGAGGTCAGGTCGAGGGCGGAGACGGCCGCCGGGTCGGGAGTCCCGTGGGCTTGCAGGTTGATCCCAACCAACTCATAGGCCCAGCCGGCCAGAGGATCGCCGTCGCGGAACGCCAATTCCCCCCATTCCGCCACCCGGCTGCCCAGGGCCGGAAGCTCATGGACCAGCCCTTCCTTGAAGGCCTCCCACGAGGGATAATCCACCACGCCGGTCAGATGGGAGGTCAGGCCGACGATGACGCCCTGGACCTCTACCGCGCCGGCGGGATCGTCTTGAATGAAACGGAGAAACTCGACGGTGCGGGAATAAAGAGCCCCGGGCGGGCGGGCCGTCGACGGGGGCAAGGGGATCAGTCCTCTTCCGTCACCGGGATCAGTTCGAGCCGACGGTCGGCCGGGGAAAAGGCCAGCGCCAAGCCCCCGTGCTTGACCCGGAGCGCGTCCTCCCCGAAGACCTCGCGCCGCCACCCGTGCAGGGCGGGGACGTCGGCGGCGTCGTCGGCGACGATCCTTTCCAGATCGTCGGCCGAGGCGACCAGCTTTTGCGCCACGTCATGGGCATCGCACTTCATCTTCAGCAAAAGACGCAGCATGTCCACCACCGGGGCCAGCCCGTTGGGAAGGGATTGCCGTTCCGGCAGACTCGGACACTCGGCCAGGGGAACGGCCTTCCCCCGTTCCACCGCCGCCAGCATCTCCTGACCGAAACGACCTTCGGCGGTTCCCTTCGACAACAGGCGGGAACGGGCCATCTCCTCGGCCGACGCCGGGGCGTGGGCGGCAACTTCAAGCAGGGCGTCGTCGCGGATCACCCGTTGGCGCGGCACGTTCCGGCTTTGCGCCTCGGCCTCCCTCCAAGCGGCCAGTTCGCGCAGAACGGCGAGAAAGCGCGGGCTGCTGGAGCGGGGTTTCAGCCGCCTCCAGGCGTCCTCCAAGGGAACGCGGTAGGTGGAGGGGCTGGTCAGAACCGCCATTTCCTCCTCCAGCCAGCCGATGCGGCCCTCGCGCTCCAGCCGGCGGCGGAGACGCTCGTAGACCACCCGCAGATGGGTCACGTCGGCCAGGGCATATTGGACCTGCCGCTCGGACAGGGGACGCTGCGACCAGTCGGTGAAGCGCATCGACTTATCGACGCTCGTCTTGGCCAGCTTGTTGACCAGGGTCTCATAGCCGACCGACTCCCCGAACCCGCAGACCATCGCCGCCACCTGGGTGTCGAACAGGGGATGGGGAATCGCCTGCGCCATTTCGAGGAATATTTCCAGGTCCTGGCGGGCGGCGTGAAACACCTTCAGAACCCGCTCGTTCGCCATCAGGTCGTACAGGGGCGTCAGGTCGATCCCGGGAGCCAGCGGATCGACGCACTTCGCCTCATCGGGGCCGCCCAACTGAACCAGGCACAATTGGGACCAATAGGTCTTCTCGCGCATGAATTCGGTATCGACGGTGACGAAGTCGGCGTGGGACAGCCGCTCGCAGAAGGCCGCCAGGGACTCTGTATCGGTGACAAGGGTCATGGGCGTAGTCATATCCCCACCCATGCGCCGACGCAAGGCATGCTCTGGGGATCGCGTCTGTTTTATACCCACCGGCGGGAATCGGGGATATGATGGGGGCGCTTTTCGTGCGCCCCCCCTGAGGACCATGAGGACGGCCATGACCGTGAAGATCGCCCCCAGCATCCTGTCCGCCGACTTCGCCCGCCTGGGAGAGGAGGTCCGCGCCGTCGACGCCGCCGGGGCCGACTACATCCACATCGACGTGATGGACGGCCACTTCGTCCCCAACCTGACCTTTGGCCCGCCGGTGATCCGGGCTTTGCGCCCGCACACGAAAAAGACGTTCGACGTTCACCTGATGATCGTTCCGGCCCAGCCCTTCCTGAAGGACTACGCCGACGCCGGAGCCGACATCATCACCGTCCATGCCGAGGCCGACGTTCATCTGGACCGCAGTCTTCAGGTGATCCGCTCGCTGGGGAAAAAGGCGGGGGTGTCGCTCAATCCGGCGACGCCGGTGGGCATCCTGGAGCACATCCTCGACCGGCTGGACCTTGTTCTGGTGATGTCCGTGAATCCGGGTTTCGGTGGTCAGGGTTTCATCGAGTCGCAGGTGGACAAGATCCGCCGCGTCCGCGACATGGTCGGACGGCGTCCGATCGAGATCGAGGTGGACGGAGGCGTCTCCCCCGAGACCGCCGCCCGCTGCGCGGAGGCCGGGGCCGGGGTCCTGGTGGCCGGGTCCGCCGTTTTCAGGACGCCCGATTACGCCGGCAACATCGCCGCCATCCGCGACGCCGCCCGGTGACGGCCCCATGTTCGTCCTTCACCCGCGCCTCGCTGCCGATACGGTCCCGCTTCTCGTCTGGCCGCTGTGCCATGTGCTGCTGATGAACGACAGCGCCTATCCGTGGCTGATCCTGGTGCCCGCCCGCCCGGACATCGGCGAGCTTCACCAGCTTTCCGCCGGTGATAGAGCGGTTCTGATCGAGGAGATCGCCCGGGCGGCGGAGGGATTGGCGGAGACGACCGGCGCCCACAAAATCAATACGGCGGCCCTCGGCAATGTGGTTCCCCAGCTTCACGTCCATGTGATCGCCCGCTTCCGCCACGATCCCGCGTGGCCGCGCCCGGTCTGGGGCGTGCATCCGGCCGTTCCCTACGCGGAAAGCGGACTGGCCGACCTGCGGTCCCGCCTGCGCCGGCGTCTGGGCGGGGAGTGACCCGTTCCATGTCGATGCCGGTCCGGCTGATGCTGGCGCTGCTGCTTCTCCTCGCGGCCCCTGCGCGGGCGGGAACGGACGCCTTGCCCAACGCCTTCGCCGAGAAGGGATTCGGCTACACCCTCCGTTATCCCGGAAACTGGACACTCTCCCGCCCCGGCGGCTACGCGGTGGTGATCGGGGGCGGGGAAGGATCGCCCCAGGCGAAATGGATCGTCGGTATCGACAACCGCCTTTCTCCCCAGCCCGGCAAGCCGGTCGCCGGCGCCAATGCGATCTTCGAGCAGTATCTGAACGAGGTCCGGGCCTCGGCGTCGCAGCCGATCGTCGAGCGGCAGGCTCCCTTTTCCCTGGGACGAAAGGGAAAGGAGACGGTCGGGTTCCAGGCGGTGGTCCAATTCAACGGCAACACCGAGCGGCTGAGCCAGTGGGCCGTCGTCGTTCCCCGCAAGAGCGGAACCATCGTCCACATCTGGACCTTCACGGCCCCGATCGAGACCTTCGCTCAAGCCCTGCCGACCGCCCGCGCCATCCTGGAGTCCTGGTCCCTGCTGCCCGATGAAAAAGCGGCGGAGAAACCGGAGGGGAAACCCCGAAAGAAAGGCGGCGGCGGGCATTGAACATTGTTGGTGCCGGGTGTCAGACTCGAACTGACGACCTACCGCTTACCGTCCCACTTCGGCTTTCGCCGCCCCCGCCTCGGCTTTCGCCGCTACGGGGTTCGTGGGCTGGACTATCCCTTCGCCGTGGCCAACCGGGGCTTTAGGCGCCACCCGTCTAGTCTCTACACCTTCCCCCGGATGGGGGCTTGGCTCGGGATCGGCGTGGCTTCCTGAGAAGCGGCAGCTTTCCCCGAATTTGGGCGGTTCTACTCCCGGGGTTTCCCCCGGGGCACTCGTCACGTCAAGGCGGTTGCTCTACCAACTGAGCTAACCCGGCACGGTGACTGTATCCCTCTCCTTTGCTGTTTCATCGCTCGTGGAACGAGCTTTTCAATGGGACGAAAATGGGTTTCAGCAGGTATTCGATCAACGCCTTGTTCCCCATGACGATATCCGCCTCCACGCTCATGCCGGGAAGGATGGGGTTCTGTCCCTTGCCGGGGCCGAGATAGGGCTGGGACAAGGCCACCGTGCCCTTGTAATAGGGCTTGCCCTGTTCGTCGGGAAGGGAACTGGGGGAGATGCGGGTCAGTTCCCCCGGCAAAGTTCCGTAGCGGACATATTCATAGGTGGACACCTTCAACTTGACCGGCGCTCCGACCCTGACGTGGCCAATGTCGGCCGAGCCGATCCTGACCTCCGCCTCCAGGGTGTCGCCGATGGGGACGACCCGCATCAGCAGGCCGCCGGGAGGCACCACCTCGCCGATCGTGCGCACCTTTTGCTCCTGGACCAGCCCGGCGACCGGAGAGCGGATATCGACGCGATCCACCCGGTCCTGGAGCTTGGCCATTCCGGCGCTGACCTGGGCGAGTTCGTTGCTGACCGACCCCAGTTCGTTCAGGGCGTCCTGCTTCTGGGTTTCCTGAAGATTCTCGCGGCGCTTCTTGACCTCGTTCAAGGTCTCGGTGTTGACCATGATCTGATTGCGCAGGCGCGCCACCTCGCCCTCGGCGGTGACCGCCGCGCGCTTCGCCTCCAGATAGATCTGGCGCGACACCACCCCCGCGTCGGAGCCTTCCTTGCGGATCATCGCCTGATCCTGCGCCAGCGCGAGTTGCCGCTCGGCGATTCCCAGCATGTCCCGGAGCTGTCCGACCTCCGTCTGCTTCTGATCGATCTGACGGTCGATCACCTCAAGGGCCGATTTCTGGGAGGCGACCTGGCTGGCCCACAGATTCCGCTGATTGTCCACCAGGGCGAAATCACCGGCCTCGATCGAGGTAAAATCAGGCACCCTGCCCTCAAGGACGGCTTTCACCCGCTCGCTGTGCAGAAGCAGACCGATCCGGCGCGCGCTCAACTGGTTGAGTTCGCTCCTCGCCTGGGTCGGGTTCAGACGGGCCAGCACCTGACCCGCCTCGACCATGGTTCCCTCGCTGACCAGGATTTCCGTCACCACCCCGCCTTCCATGTGCTGCACCACCTGCACGGAGCCGCTGGGGACGACCTGTCCGGGCGCGACGGCGATTTCGTCGATGTGGACCAGCGACGCCCAGATGACGAACACGAGCAGCAATCCGGCGGCGGCGGCCAGGGCAAGGCGCACGAAGGCCGGGATCCCCTCCTCCTCGAACACGATGGGCTCGGTCAGGAGCTTCCGCTCCCGCGAGCCGCGCACGATTTCCGGCGCCACGGGCTTCGGCTCGGGCTCAGGCTCAGGCTCAGGCTCCGGTTCCGGTTCGGAGACGGCCTGGACGGGCGGTTCCCCGGAAGGCTTTTCGTGCTCTTCCTTTCCGGATGTCCGCGCGGAGTCTAGGCGCGCCGGGTCCGGGACGGCGACGGCGGACAGAACGTCCTTTAGAAGCAGGTTGTTGACGCTGAGGACGGGCTCCCCGCCGAGGGCGGCGGTCCGGGAGACGATGCCGCTTTTTTCAATGGCCGCGAGCGCGCCGTCGAAATCCCCCTCCTTGACGGGGGGCCATTCCCGGATCAACTGGGAGACCGTGGGACGGTCCTTGCGGGCGACGAGGGAGAGCAGGGCGCGGTCGAGCGGCAGCCCGTCCACCCGCGACAGCACCAGGGTCGCCAGCGTCAGAGGCAGGACCAGGGCGTTCTCCTTGACCGGCGAGTCCGGGAGGGACCAGCGGATCAGCTCGGAGGCGAACAGCGGAACGCCACGGGCGTGCCCCGCGACCAGGGCGATTTCGGCCCCGGACAGGGACGCCCCGCCTTCCGCCCGGATCAGTTCCGCCGTTTCGGATTCGGAGAGCCGGGACAGGGCGATGGTGTCGTATCCGGTCGGGCTGTCCAGAAGAGGCGGACGCTTTCCCCTGCCGGTGCACAGAAGCAGGAGCGGCGCCTGTCCCGTCACGGCGATCAGGGTGCGGAACAGGGCCGAGGTCGGCTCATTGACCAGATGCAGATCATCCGCCATCACCACCAGGGGCCGGCGGGACAGGATGTCGGTGAAGGTTCCGGAGGACAGGTCGACCCCGGGCTCCACGCCGCACGCCTCGGCCAGCGCGGAGGGAAGATCGAAGCCCGGCGCTCCGCAGACGTGGCGCAGCCACGCAATCCCCCTGGCCAGGGCCTCGTCCTCGGCGGCAAGACACAAGGCGGTCTTGCCCATCCCGATTTCGCCCTCCACCCACGCCACGCCGCCGTGGCCGTCCCGCAGACGGTCCAGGAAGCCGGCGATGGTCCGCCGCTCGGCGGCCCGTCCGACCAGC
>JADGDA010000092.1 GCA_015228695.1 Alphaproteobacteria bacterium | reverse complement strand
CCCCGCCCTCCCGGAATCGGAGGCCTCCGGCTTGTCGTTGGGGGATTCGGGACCGGCGAACTCCGCGTCGGTGACGATGACCGCATCGGACAGCAACGCCGCGTCGGACTCCCCACGGGACGGGGACCGGCGTTTTTCCGTGGGTCGGCTCACCTTCCCGCGCAACCCGGCGGCGACCCGGCCCGCCGGCGAATCACCCGACGCGCCCTCCGTCGACTCATCGAGAAGACCGGTCTCCTTGGCGTAGAAATAGACGGCAAGCCCGACCGCCACCACGGAGGCAAGAACGAAGACCCCCCGGATGGTTCCATGGGACACGACGGCGGCAGTGTTGGCGGTGAGCACCCACATCAGGCCGAAATACTGCGAATTCCTCATGCCCTGCGTTCACCCCTCCGGACGGTTCCGTTATCTGAACAGCCCAGAGAATGCGCTGGTCATGCTGTTCAAGAACCCGACGATCGGACTCATGACCGGCTGCGGCTTCTGTTCCGGCGGCGTGACCTCCCAGGCCACGTAATCCTTCTCGCGCCCGCCCATCTTCGCCTGGATGTTGTAGTTCAGGACGTCGGTGTTGGTCCCCGGGGTTTCCCTCAAGACCCGGATGATCAGGGTCCCCTCGGTGGCCTCATAGGTTCCGTCCTGCATCGCCAGGAAATTCGTGGTCGCGTCCCCCATGTCCGCCATGCTGTCCGCAACCACCCGGCTGTGCAGGTCCAGGACCTGGATGCGGATGGCCCCGTCGGACTCGAAGCCGAGTTGGAGATTCCCGTCCGTCTGCACGCGCATCTTGTAGAAATCGTCCTTGTCGCCCGTGTCGAGCTTGCCCATGACGTTGAGCCGGGAGTAATCCCGGCGCAGGAACCCGATATCCGTGGCCTGGAGAACCTTGTTGCTGGGATCGTCGTAGACGTACTTCTCGAATACCGCTCCGCTGGAGGCGGAACTGTCAGACCCGATGATGCTCGTCATCGCCGTGCTCCTCTTCTGCGAACGCCGCGCCGGACGAACCGGCGCGAACCCGGGGACCTGCTGCCCCTCAACGGCCTACCCCGCCGAACCGGACCCGGCCGGGCCAGACAGGTCAATGATAGCATACGTCCCCCCTCCGACAGAAGCCCCCCTGAACGGCCTGAACCGATCTTCCCTGATCGCGGGCTTGGTCCGAATTTTTTCGGCGATACCGCTTGACTCCGCTCCGGGCGTGAATTAATCCAAATGGGACCACTGTGGTCCTGTTTGAGGCGCGATCATGATTCGGATCAATCGGCTGACCGATTACGCGGTGGTGGTGCTGGCGGAGATGTCCCGTGGTTCGGACGTGCGCACGGTGTCGCGGATTTCCGCCGACACCGGGGTTCCGTTGCCGACGGTGGCGAAGTTGATGAAGGCGTTGGCCCACGGCGGGTTGGTGGTCTCGCACCGTGGCGCGGCGGGGGGGTACAGCCTCAACCGCAACGCTGCGGCCATTTCCGTCGCCGACATCATCGAGGCGGTCGAGGGGCCCATCGCCATCACCGCCTGCGTGGACGACGCCGACGACCAGTGCGGGATCGAGCAGCTCTGCCCCATGCACGGCCATTGGAGCCGCATCAACCAAGCCATCCGCCGTTCGCTGGACGGCATTTCTCTGGCGGAAATCGCGGCGATGCCGGTCTTCGAACCGGTGGCCGCCGGACAACCGATCTAGGAAGGGGACGCCATGGCCGCCGAACTCAGCACCGTCGATCAGGTCCAGGCCGTCGCCGACGACAAGTACAAGTACGGCTTCGTCACCGACATCGAATCCGACCTCGCCCCCAAGGGGCTGAACGAGGACATCATCCGCTTCATCTCGGCGAAGAAGGGCGAGCCCGAGTGGATGCTGGCGTGGCGTTTGAGCGCCTACCGGATGTGGCTGACCCTGGAGGAGCCCCACCACTGGGCGAGGCTCGACTACCCGCCCATCGACTATCAGGACTCCCACTACTACGCCGCGCCGAAGCGCAAGGAGGACGGGCCGAAGAGCCTGGACGAGGTGGACCCGCAGATTCTCGAAACCTATAAGAAGCTGGGAATCCCGATCCAGGAACAGGCGATGCTGGCGGGCGTGGTGGCGGTGGACGCGGTGTTCGACAGCGTCTCGGTCGCCACCACCTACAAGGCCAAGCTGGAGGAAATGGGCGTCATCTTCTGCCCCATCTCCGAGGCGGTGAAGAAGCATCCCGATCTGGTCCGCAAGTATCTGGGATCGGTGGTGCCCTATTCGGACAATTTCTTCGCCACCCTGAACTCGGCGGTGTTCACGGACGGGTCGTTCGTGTACGTGCCGAAGGGACTGCGCTGCCCGATGGAGCTGTCCACCTATTTCCGCATCAACGAGAAAAGCACCGGGCAGTTCGAGCGGACCCTGATCATCGCCGACGAGGGCAGCTACGTCAGCTATCTGGAGGGCTGCACCGCGCCCCAGCGCGACGAGAACCAGCTTCACGCGGCGGTGGTGGAACTGATCGCCCTCGACGATGCCGAGATCAAGTATTCGACGGTGCAGAACTGGTATCCGGGCGACGCCGAGGGGAAGGGCGGCATCTACAACTTCGTCACCAAGCGCGGGGCGTGCCGGGGCCGCAATTCGAAAATCTCGTGGACCCAGGTGGAGACCGGCTCGGCCATCACCTGGAAATATCCGAGCTGCATCCTCCAGGGCGACAACTCCCAGGGCGAGTTCTACTCGGTGGCCATCACCAACAACCGCCAACAGGCGGATACCGGCACCAAGATGATCCACATCGGCCGCAACACCCGGTCGCGCATCGTCTCCAAGGGCATTTCCGCCGGCCGCGCCAACAGCACCTATCGCGGGCTGGTGCGGATCATGCCCAAGGCGGAGGGCGCGCGCAATTTCACCCAGTGCGACAGCCTTCTGATCGGGGACCGCTGCGGCGCCCACACGGTGCCCTATATCGAATCGCGCAATCCGACCGCCAAGGTGGAGCACGAGGCGACCACCAGCAAAATCAGCGACGAGCAGCTTTTCTACTGCAAACAGCGTGGCCTGAGCGACGAGGAGGCGGTGTCGCTGATCGTCAACGGCTTCTGCAAGGAGGTGCTCCAGACCCTCCCCATGGAATTCGCGGTCGAGGCCCAGAAACTGGTCGCCATCAGTCTGGAAGGCAGCGTCGGCTGAGCCGGCGGAAGCGGGAAAGGAACCCACACCCATGGCCCTCATCGAAATCCGCAACCTGCACGCCTCCGTGGACGGCAAGGAAATCCTCAAGGGCATCGATCTGGTGATCGAACCCGGCCAGGCCCATGCCATCATGGGACCGAACGGCGCCGGGAAAAGCACCCTTTCCAACGTGATCGCCGGTCGGCCGGGCTATGAGGTGACCCAGGGGTCCGTGACCTACCTGGGAAAGGACCTGCTGGCCCTGGAGCCGGAGGCGAGGGCCTGCGAGGGCATCTTCCTGGCCTTCCAGTATCCGGTCGAAATCCCCGGCGTCGCCACCACCACGTTTCTGAAGACGGCCTTGAACGCCCACCGCAAGTATCGCGGCGAGGGCGAACTGGACGCCATGCAGTTTCTGAAGCTGGTGCGCGAGAAGACCCGCGCCCTGGGGATCGGCGACGACAAGTTGCGCCGCCCGCTCAACGTCGGCTTCTCCGGCGGCGAGAAAAAGCGCAACGAGGTGTTGCAGATGTCGATGCTGGAACCGCGCCTCGCCCTGCTCGACGAAACCGACTCAGGACTTGACATCGACGCCCTCAAGGTGGTGGCGGAGGGCGTGAACGCCCTGCGCTCGCCCGAACGCTCGTTCCTGATCATCACCCATTACCAGCGCCTTCTGGACTATATCGTGCCCGATTTCGTCCACGTTCTCGCCGACGGCCGCATCGCCCGTTCCGGCGGCAAGGAACTGGCCCTGGAACTCGAATCCAGGGGCTACGCCGAATTCACCGGCGCGGCGGCATAAGGGGGAGCGGCCCATGGACACCCTTCCCTTCATCGACCGCCACGCCGAGGCCCTCGCCCGCCTCGGCGGTCCCGGCTGGATCGCGGACCTGCGGCGGACGGGGCTTGAACGCTACCGCGCCCTCGGCCTTCCGACCCAGCGCGACGAGGCGTGGAAATACACCAGCCTGTCGGCGCTGAAGAAGATCGCCTTCGCGCCCGCGTTCCTCGCCGCCGCGCCGTCGTTCGACGGGTTGCCGGCGTTGGGGGGCTCGATGGCGGGGGAAGCCTGCCGCTTCGTGATGGTCAACGGCCGCTTCGCGCCCGCCCTGTCCTCCCTGGGGGACCTGCCGCCGGGAATCGGGGTGTCCAGCCTCGCCGCGATGATGCGGGACGAACCGGACGCCCTGGAAGCCCTCGTGGCCCGTCTGTATCCGGCCGAGGGCCAGCCGCTGGCCAATCTCAACGCGGCCTATCTGGACGACGGGGTCGTGATCCGCATCGCCGCCGGAGCTTCCCTGGGCAAGCCCGTGCATGTCGTGTCTCTCTGCGGCGCCGGTCTGGCTCCCCTGATGTGCCATCCGCGCCTTCTCATCGTCGCCGAGGCTGGCAGCACCGCCGCCGTGGTCGAGAGCCGCCTGGGCTTCGGCGGCGGCTCCACCCTGTGCAACGTGGTCACCGACGTGGTGGTGGAGGACGAGGCCACCCTGGGGCACTACGTTTTGCAGAAAGGGTCCGACGACAACCGCCTCCTGTCCTCCACCCGGGTCGATGTCCGCGCGGGCGGGCTTTACGAGAGTTTCGCCCTCCATGTGGGCGGGGTCCTGGCCCGCAACGAGGTCCAGGTTCTTCTCGGCGCGGAGAGGGCCGAGTGCCGCGTCAACGGCGCCTATGCCGTGTCCGGCTCCCAGCATCTGGACAACACCATACGGATCGACCACGCGGTGCCGCGCACCACCTCGCGGCAGACGTTTAAGGGTGTTCTGGACGATCGGGGGCGCGGCGTGTTCCAGGGCGGCATCCTGGTGCGCCGCAACGCCCAGCAGACCGACGGTCAGCAGATGCACAAGGCCCTGCTGCTGTCGCGGGGCGCCGAGGTCGATTGCAAGCCGGAACTGGAAATTTACGCCGACGACGTGAAGTGCGGCCACGGGGCCACCGCGGGCGAGTTGGACGAGGACGCGATGTTCTTCCTCCGCGCGCGCGGGCTCGACCCGGAGACGGCGCGCGGGCTTCTGATCGAGGCGTTCCTCGACGATGTGATCGAGCAGATCGGCAATCTGACCGTGCGGGAAGTCTTCAAGGGCGTGGTGGCGGAATGGCTGACCCGCCGCAAGGTCGCAATAAAGGAAACGCGAGGAACGCCATGACACATTCCGCCAGCTCCGCCCGGGCCGCCAACTCCGCCCGGGCCGCCGCGCCCGAAATCTACGACGTGGAGCGCTATCGGGCCGATTTCCCGATCCTGCACAAGCCGTCGCGGGGCAAGCCCCTGGTTTTCCTGGACAGCGCCGCCTCGGCCCAGAAGCCGCGTCAGGTCACCGAGACCCTGAAATCCTTCTACGAGACCGATTACGCCAACGTGCACCGGGGGGCCTACGCCCTGTCGGAGCGCGCCACCGCCCGCTACGAGGGCGCGCGCGAGACCGTGCGCCGGTTCCTCGGCGCCGGAAAGGCGCGCGAGATCATCTTCACCCAGGGGGCGACCGAGTCCATCAATCTGGTGGCCTCCACGTATGGCCGCAAGTTCCTGGAAGCGGGCGACGAGGTGGTGATTTCCCACCTGGAACACCATTCCAACATCGTGCCCTGGCAGATGCTGCGCGAGGAGAAGGGCATCACGATCAAGGTGGTTCCGGTCGGCGACGACGGGGAATTCCTTTACGACGCCTTCGAAGGGCTCCTCGGGCCGAAGACGAAACTGGTCGCCATCAGCCACATGTCCAACGTGCTCGGCACGGTGATGCCGGCGAAGCGGATCGCCGCCGCCGCCCACGCGGCCGGAGCCAAGGTGCTGTTCGACGGGTGTCAGGCGATCACCCACATGCCGGTGGACGTCCGGGACCTGGACTGCGATTTCTACGTCTTCTCCGGCCACAAGCTGTACGGCCCCACCGGCATCGGCGTCCTGTACGCGAAGGAAGAGCTGCTGAACGCCATGCCGCCCTATCAGGGCGGGGGCGACATGATCGCCTCGGTCACCTTCGAAAAGACCACCTGGGCGCCCTTGCCGGCCAAGTTCGAGGCCGGGACCCCTGCCATCGCCCAGGCGGTGGGGTTGGCGGCGGCCATCGACTACGTGACCGGGATCGGCCTCGACCGCATCGCCGCCCACGAACGCGACCTGCTGCTTTACGCGACCGAGCGGCTTGCGACGGTCAAGGGCCTGCGGATCATCGGTTCCGCGCCGTCGAAGGCGAGCGTCATCTCGTTCGCCCTGGACTGCGCCCATCCCCACGACATCGCGACCATTCTGGACCGCAGCGGGGTGGCGGTGCGGGCCGGGCACCACTGTGCCCAGCCGTTGATGCAGCGCTTCAACGTGCCGGCGACGGCGCGGGCGTCGTTCGGGCTCTACAACACGCGGGCCGAGGCCGACGCCCTGGTTCTGGCCCTGGAGACGGTACGGGAGATTTTCGGCTGATGCAGGACGAACTGCGCGACCTTTACCAGGAAGTGATCCTGGACCACGGCAAGCACCCCCGCAACCTGCGCCACCCGGCGGACGCCAACCGGAGGGCCGAGGGCCACAACCCCATGTGCGGCGATCAACTGACCGTCTTTTTGAAGGTGTCCGCCGACGGCACGGTCGAGGACGCGGCCTTCGAGGGCCAGGGCTGCGCCATCTCGGTGGCCTCGGCCTCGATGATGACCGAGATCCTGAAGGGAAAGAGCGCGGCCCAGGCCCACGCCCTGTTCTCGGTCCTCCACTCCATCTGCACCGGCGAGGAGGATGGGCATGATCATTCCCGTCACAACCTTCTCGCGGGGCTCGATGACGAGATGGACCGGCTGGTGATCCTGGCGGGGGTGCGGGAATTCCCGGTCCGGGTGAAATGCGCGACCCTGGCCTGGCACACCATGGTCGCGGCCATCGACGGCCAAGAGGCGGCAACGACCGAGTAAGGATCAAGACGATGTATGGGCGACCCTTGAAGGACACGGAAACCGGCGACTCGGCCATCGGCAAGGCGGGGAAGCCGTTGGAGCCGGGCACCCCGGTGGCGGACCGCGACGCGGTGATCGCGGCCCTGCGCACGGTTCACGACCCGGAAATCCCGGTCAACATCTATGACCTGGGGCTGATCTACGACCTGAAGATCATGCCGGAGGGCATGGTGCTGATCGAAATGAGCCTGACCGCTCCCGGCTGCCCGGTGGCGGGCAGCCTCCCCGGCGAGGTGGCGCGCGCGGCGGCGGCCGTCGAAGGTGTCGGCGAGGTCGAGGTCTTCCTGATCTGGGACCCGCCCTGGACTCCGGACCGGATGTCCGAGGCGGCGCGGCTGGCGCTCGACATGTTTTGAGAACGGGTGGGAAAATCTCTCCGTTCCATGTAGAATACCGGGGTGGCGGGGTTGCTTGTGACGGAGGATCATGAAATGGCCGGATCGTCGATGGGCGCGGAGTGCGAGATCGTCACGACCATTCGTCTGGAAAACATCGGCGGCCACGAAAGGGCGGTCGAGATCATCAACGGCCTGAACGCGCTGGAGGGCGTCATCGACGTCGAGGTGGCGTCGAGGCTGGGGCGGGTGACGGTCGCCTATGATGCCTGTGCGGTCAATCTGGACGCGATCGAGGCCGCGCTCGCCGGGCTCGGGTTTCCGCTGGACGAGAGCCGGGCCGCGCGCATGGTGCGTTCCCTGAACCACTTCATCGAGGAAAACGCGATGGATTCCATGCGGCTTTCAATGAGCAGCAGCTACCCCCTGGTCGCGGACAAGGACGGCGCGGCCCGTTGAAGCCGGGATGTTGCCGCAACGAAATACACGCAAAGAGAACGACTTGACCTTGGCGGCGGTGTCAATAGATTGGACGGCGGTCCTTTGCCTTGTCAGGAGAACGTCATGCCGTCCCCCTCCGCGACTTCCTGTGCCGGATTGCCCGAGAATTTCGTCTGGGGCGCGTCGACGTCGGCCTACCAGATAGAAGGCGCCGCCCGCGAGGACGGACGCGGCCCGAGCATCTGGGACACCCGTTGCCGGACCAAGGGCGGCGTCACCGACGGCAGCAGCGGCGACGTCGCCTGCGACCACTATCACCGTTGGCCCGAGGATGTCGGGCTGATGAAGGAGATGGGCGTTGCCGCCTATCGGTTCTCGGTGGCGTGGCCGCGGGTGTTGCCGCGCGGACGCGGAGCGGTCAACGAGGCGGGCCTCGATTTCTATGACCGGCTCATCGACGGGGTGCTGGAGGCGGGGATCGATCCCTGGCTCACCCTGTACCACTGGGACCTGCCCCAGTCCCTGGATGATCTCGGCGGCTGGACCAACCGGGATTGCGCCGGATGGTTCGCCGACTATGCGGCCCTGGTCGCGCGCCGCACCGCCGACCGGGTCAAGCACTACATCACCTTCAACGAGTTTTCCGTCTTCACCCTGTTCGGCTACGCCATCGACTGGGCGGCTCCCGGCGTCACCGACCGGGCCGCGCATCTGCGGGCGATCCACCATGTCAATCTGGCCCACGGCGCGGGCGTCGATGTGCTGCGGACCCTGGCTCCGAAAGCCTCGATCGGCGCCATCCACAACCGGCAGAAGGTTCTTCCGGAGCACGGGCGGGCGGAGAACGCGGCGGCGGCGGCGCTGCTCGACGAGCACTGGAACCGCGCCTTTCCCGATCCGCAGATTCTCGGGCGGTACCCGCCCCTGATCGCCCGCGACATCGAACCCTATGTCCAAGCGGGCGACATGGCGCGCATCTGCCGGCCCATCGACTGGTTCGGCCTCAACCACTACGGCCCCATTTTCGCCAAGGCGGACCCCGACACCACCTGGGGCTTCGGTTGGGGCGAGACGCCGGAGGGGCCGGACCATGGCGTCGGCTGGACGATCTTCCCCGAGGTTTTCCG
>JADGDA010000091.1 GCA_015228695.1 Alphaproteobacteria bacterium | reverse complement strand
AAGCTCTTCCTGCGTCAGATCGTCCATGGACAAAGCCGGCCCCCCACACAGCGGGCTTGATGCTAGCAGAAAATCTCCAAAGGGGGTATGCCTGGGTGAGGTTCGTTGACGGAGCAAACCTGATGGCGAAGGCGAAACGACTTGGGGTTCTCACCAGCGGCGGCGACTGCGCCGGGCTGAACGCCGTGATCCGGGCGGTGACGTTCCGCGCGACCCGCACCTATAAATGGGAGGTCTTCGGGATCAGGGACGGAACCCAGGGATTGATGAGCCGTCCCCTGGACTACCTGAAACTGGGCCACAACACGTTCATCGGCGACGTTCTCCGGGCCGGAGGCACGTTCCTCGGAACAACCAACAAGGGCAACCCCTTCGCCTACCCGATGCCCGACGGGACCCTGAAAGACCGGTCCGGAGACGTGAGCGACGGGTATCACGAACTGGGGCTTTCGGCGCTTATCGTCATCGGCGGCGACGGCAGCATGCGGATCGTGCGCCGCCTCGCCCAACAGGGTGACATGAAGATCGTCGGGGTGCCGAAGACCATCGACAACGACGTGCGCTATACCGAATACGCCGTGGGGTTCACCACCGCCGTCAACACCTGCGTGGACGCCATGGACCGCTTGGCCCCAACCGCCGCCAGCCACCACCGCATCATGATCCTGGAGACCATGGGCCGGGATACCGGCCATCTGGCGCTCAATTCGGGCATCGCCGGGGGAGCGGACGTGATCCTGATCCCCGAGATTCCCTATACGCTCGCGGGAATCGTCGCCAAGATCCGCTCGGTCCAGGAGGAAGGGCGCAACCACGCCCTGATCGTCGTCGCCGAGGGATGCAGGACGGAAAAAGGCGAGGCGGTCACCGTCGCGCAGGGCGGGGGCGAGGTCCGTTACGGCGGAATCGGGCAATACCTGAGCGCCAGCCTCGCCAGCCAGATGAACAGCGAAATCCGCGTCACCGTCCTGGGCCACGTGCAGCGGGGCGGAATTCCCTCGGCCCGCGACCGGGTGATCGCCTCCGCGTTCGGCGTCCACGCCGTGGATCTGGTGGCCCAGGGCAAGTTCGACCGCATGGTCGCATGGCACGACCGGGGCGTGATCGACGTTCCCCTCGCCTCGGTGGTCGAAGGGTCCAGGGTCATCGACCCGATGGGAGCCATCGCCCAGACCGCGCGCGGACTGGGCATCTACATCGGCGACGATCCCCATTGACGTGATTCCTGGAAAATCCGGGTTTCTCCCGATTATCGGCTCGGCGGTCCGGGAAACGCGCGTCAGACGGCCTGTAAGCCGGGTTCTGTCCCCGCCCGGGCGAACCCGGGCGATGGATGGCCATTCATCTGGGACGCCCGTTACCGGGCGCCTCCCGCGACCGACCCGGACGGCGGCTCAAAAACCCGCCTGCCGCTTCCCCCGCGTGCGGAGAAAGGCGGCTCGCCGTCCCTATTTGGTCTTGCTCCCGGTGGGGTTTGCCATGCCGCTCCCGTTGCCGGGAGCGCGGTGCGCTCTTACCGCGCCCTTTCACCCTTGCCGGCACCCGCGTCCGAGGACTCGGGCGACGCCGGCGGTTTGCTTTCTGTGGCACTTTCCCTAGGGTCACCCCCGCCGGGCGTTACCCGGCACCGTGTTTCCGTGGAGCCCGGACTTTCCTCCCCCAGCGGAACCAGCCCGCCGAAAGCGGCCATCCAGCCATCTGACGCCGCGCCAGTGTAGCCATGCCCGAGCCGGTTGGCTATCGCCCACTTGAAACCCGCCCACTTGAAACCCGCCCACTTGAAACCCGCCCACTTGAAACCCGAGCGATCACCCCCACGTTGAGAGTGAGAACCATTATCGGGAGAACGGCCATGATCTATGAAGCTTGGATCCGCCACAGCCAGCCCGTCCCCCATGGAGAAGGCGCCCTTTACCGGATGGAGAACCGGCGAGTCGAGGCGGACAGCGAGGAGGACGCCTTCCTGAAGCTCGAACGGACCGCGTATGACAGCATCGCCTGCATCGGCGCGTGGCACCGCCAGGGGCTTCTTCCGTTCTCCGTGGAAACCGGCAATACGGAGTTTTTCACGGACGTCAGGCGACCGGACCAGCCCAGGGCCGGTCTGGAACCGCGCATGGGGTGACGAACGGAGGGCGGGGCCGATGGGGTCCCGCCCTTTTCCGGTCAACTCTCGGGAGCGGGAAGCCGCGGGTCCGGCTCCGGACGTCCCCCGGCAAGGCCGGACTCGCGCTCAAGCTCCTCGATCCTGGCGTTGCGGGCGCGCAGACGGGCGCGCAGGCGGGCGGCGGGAAGCCACGAGGCCATCCACCCGAGCACGGTCCCGAAGGCCACCGACCCGAGCACGGTCACATAGACGGGGATGTCCACGCTGAAGGGCAACGGCCACAGGTCCAGTCTGACCGCATCCCTGTTCGCGACGGAAAACGCCACGGCGATGATGGCCAGGGGGGCTCCGGTCAGCCAAGCCAGAATTTTCAACGGATCATCCCTCGATCAATCCCGTTTCACATCCCGTTCAGGGATTCAGCAGTTCGCGGAGCTGTTTGCCCGTCTTGAAGCAGGGCACCATTTTCTCCGTCACGGAAACGCTTTCCCCGGTCCGGGGATTGCGCCCCTGGCGCGCGTCGCGGCGTTTGGTCGAGAACGCGCCGAACCCGCGCAACTCGACCCGGTCCCCACGGGCCAGGGCCTCGGCGATCTCGTCGAAGATCGTCGAGACGATCCGCTCCACGTCGCGTTGATACAAATGAGGATTCCGCTCGGCGAGGCGCGCGATCAGTTCGGACTTCGTCATTGCGCGCCGTCTCCTGTCAGAAGGGCATGCCAAGGCGATACAACACCTACGGAAGGTGCCAGCCCGGAACCCGAGCGTCAAGATGAACTTCCCCCTGCTGCGGGATGATTCGGCCCTGAAAATCGCGACCGTTCCAGGTCTTGGAACCGGGCTTTCCCGGTTGGTATCCCCGACGGGATTCGAACCCGTGTTGCCGGCTTGAAAAGCCGGAGTCCTAGGCCTCTAGACGACGGGGACAGGCGACCGAGGCAGTTGGTAGCCGTAGCGGAGGAATAAATCAACCCTTTCGCTGAAGATATCTCGGATCAGGGGAAACACTTTCCGCTTCCATGCCGGAACGCAGGGATTAGAATGGGCGCGGCGGCCAGCCCGTCGCGCCTGTGGGGTCCTGTGTGTTTTCCGGGGGATAGGGAGCGGCGCGCGGGGCGGTCTGAAAATCTCTTGGTTTGAAAGTCTGGAGGAGCGTTTCCAATGTTGCAGGGCAAGGTGCTTGTCGCCCAGGGGGGAGGTCCCACGGCGGTGATCAACGAATCGCTGGCCGGCGTGGTCATCGAGGCGCGCAAGTTTTCGTCCGTCACTCAGGTTTACGGCGCCTATCACGGCGTGCGCGGCATCGTCGACGAGGATTTTGTCGACCTGACCCAGGAGACCACGCACAACCTGGAACTGGTGGCGAAGACTCCGTCGTCGGCCCTTGGCAGCACCCGCGACAAGCCGGACCTCAAGTACTGCCAGAACATCTTCAAGGTTCTGAAGGCGCACGAGATTTCCACCTTTTTCTACATCGGCGGCAACGACTCCTCCGATACCTCGCGGATCGTCGCCGAGGAGGCGGAAAAGGCCAACTACCGCCTGCGCTGCATTCATATCCCGAAGACGATCGACAACGATCTGGTCGTCAACGACCATACGCCGGGATTCGGCTCCGCCGCCCGGTTCGTGGCCCTGGCGTTCGCGGGCGCGAACCTGGACAACCGGTCGCTCCCGGGCATCTACGTGGGCGTGGTGATGGGGCGGCATGCCGGATTCCTGACCGCCGCCGCCGCGTTGGGCCGCAAGTTCAACGATGACGGCCCACATCTGATCTATCTGCCGGAGAGCGTCTTCGACATCGACAAATTCCTCGCCAGCGTGAAGCACGTCTATGAAAAGCACGGGCGCTGCATCATCGCCGTCTCCGAGGGAATCCATAACGCCAAGGGCGAGCCCATCGTTTCCACCCTGATGAAGAGCGTCGAGCGGGACGATCACGGCAACATCCAGCTCTCCGGCACCGGCGCCCTGGCCGATCTGCTGTGCGATCAGATCAAGGAAAAGCTGGGCTACAAGCGGGTTCGCGGCGACACCTTCGGTTATCTGCAACGGTCGTACCTGGGATGCGTCTCCGACGTGGACCAGCGGGAGGCCCGCGAGGTCGGCGAGAAGGCGGTGCAGTACGCCCGCTGGCGCGAGACGAACGGCTCGGTCTGCATTCACCGGTCCGGCTTCTACTCGGTCGAATATCACCTGCACGACCTGACCGAGGTCGCGGGAAAGACCAAGGTCATGCCGCCCGAGTTCATCACCGGGGACGGCAACAACGTCACCGACAAGTTCCTGATGTACTGCCGCCCGCTGCTGGGCTCCGGCATGCCGGACGCCTTCCACCTGCGGAACTATCAGGTGCCGAAGATCCTCACCCCGTAAATCGGGACGGGGACACGAACGAAAGACGGGACAAGACCCGCCTCCGCAGCCGCGGGGCGGGTTTCCTGTTTCAGAGGACACGGCGTCAGCGCCAGAAGCCTTCGGGATCGATGGCGCGCAGGGCAGCGAGTTCCGCCTCCGTCGGGGGCGGGGTTTCTCCCGCGTCCGGGGCAACGGCCAACGGCCAGCCGGTCGCGTCGATGGCTTGTTGCCGGGAGACGCCGGGGTGGATCGAGGCGAGGCCCATCCCATGATCCGGCCCCATCGGGCGCAGGATGGCGAGATTGGTGATGATGGCCGCGACTCCGCCCCGATCGAGGCCGGCGGCGGAACGGCTCTCCCCTCCGTCGAGCCAGCCGGGTGAAGTGACGAAATCGACCCGTTCCACCAGCCGCTTGGGCTCGTGATCCATGATCACCAGAAGCCGGCCGCAGGTCGCGGCGATGTCGGCGGCTCCCCCCGAGCCGGGAAGCTTCACCCGCGGCCGGGCCGGATCACCGACATACGAGGTATTGACGTTGCCGTGACGGTCGACCTCCGCCCCGCCGATGAAGCCCACGTCCACCTGCCCCGCATGCAGGCGTCCCATGATCTGCACCATTCCCGTGGCCCACGCCGCGCCGTGGATGTTGGGCGGGTCGCTCATGGTGTCGAAGGGCTCGACGGCGGGAGCGAACCGGGCAAGCCCATTCTCGAACAGTCCGATGGCGTTCGGCGCATGGGTCCGCGCCGCGACCCCGAACGCGGCGAGGGGAAGCCGCATGCCGACGAACACGACCTCCCCATCCCGGATTTCCCGGGATGCGGCGATGATCATCATCTCACGCGGGCTGTAGCCCATCCGCGCCACTCCTAAACCGCCGCGAAGTTGACCGGTTCCGGCGGCGCCCAGCCGGTGATGCGCAGACGCTCCAGCCGGTCCCCCAGTTTGTCCAGATAGGCCTCGTGGCCCTCCACGTCGAAAACCCACTCCCTCAGCCAGGACAGGAATCCCTCCCGGTCGCGGGAGCGGGTGTGGTACTCGACGAAAAAGGGCGTATCGCGCCGCCAGACCCCGGTCAGGGAGGACGGATGGCACCCGGCCCGCGCCGGACAGACCGCGCTCACCCGGAAGGAGGGGAACAGGATCCGGTTGGGGTCGGAGACGATGACCGAGGTGTCCACGATCTCGTCGGCGAGAAGGATGACCCGCTCGGCGGCCAGCGCCGCCTCCTGCACCAGCACAAGACTCCCCCAGAAGTGACAGTTGCCGTCACGGTCGGACCTCTGCACCGGAAGAATGGCAACATCCGGCTTGCAGGCGGGGACCAGGATCACCGGCTTTCCGGGCGAAAACGGATCGTCGGCGCGGATCAGACGGCGGTTGGTCTTGAGGATATCCGAACCCAGAAGCGAACGCACCGGCACATAGGGCAGCCCGTTGGCTCCCGCCATCAACGCCATGGCCAGGGAAAAATTGGAGTGGTCCTCAATGGCGATGGGATGGGGAAGACCCTGTTCGGCGGCGCGGCGATAGTTGTGAGCCAGCCCCCCGGACACGTTGCCGACCCAGGCCCCGGTCACCCGTTCCACGCAGCCCGCGCCGATCAGCATATCGGTGGCGGCGTCGGAGATCGGGGCGATGGCGTTCAGGCCTCGGCGGCCCTGACGGATGATTTCATGGACGGCGGCGAAGGGAATAGCCGCCTCCAGGCAGGCCCCGATCACCAGGGAATCCCCGTCGCGCACCAAGGCCGCGACGGCGTCGGCCACGGACGCGAGCTTATCGGCCATGCCCGCGCGTCCCCTGCATTTTCAGACTCTCAGCCGGAGACCAGACCGGAATCGGGCACCGCGTCGGGCTGGGCATGGGCGGGCTCCCCGCCTCCCCCGTCCTCCGCGACGGCCTCCACCTTTTTCTTCCGCGAACGCGAGGGGGCCTTCCGCGCGCCACCGTCGCCGTTCATTCCCGACGCCTCCGGCGTAGTAACTCCCGACGCCTCCGGCGTGGCAACCTCTGACGCCTCCGGCTTGGCGGCTTTCGGAGCTTTCGGCTTGGCCGCCCGAGTCCTTTTCGGCTTGGCGGGAGCCTCGGGGGCGGAGTCCTCGGAGGCGGTGGTCTCGGAGGCGGCGATTTCGGGGACGCTGGCCTCGGTATCCTCTTGCGGAGCGCCCCTTTTCGGAGCGGCCTTCCGTGCGGAGGGCTTCCGCCGGGACCTGGGCTTGGTCTCACCCTCCACCCTGACCTCCACCTCGGCCTCCACCTCGGCGAAGGGAACGTCGTCCGCGTCGGCCCTCTCCGCCGAACCGCCCTTCTCCATCGGCGCGAACACCGGGTCGATCAGGAAGAAGTCCGGAAGGTGATCGCCGAAGCCGAGCACATCGTCCGCATGTTCCATGGAACCGACGCCGGTTCCGTCGTCGCGCATGGAGCGCCGGGAGGGGCGACCGTGTCTCGCCTCGGAGGAGGATGGGGACCGGTCGCGGCGGGGCTCCCGCTGGGCGCGCGGCGGCGGGGCCTCCTCGCGAACGGGAACGGAAGCGGCCACGGGAGCGGGAGCCACCTCCTCCGCCGGCAGAGACGGCGGCGGCGCTTCTCCACGGCGGGGGGAGCGTCCGCCCCTTCCCCGCCCGCGCTCGCGGCCACGCTCGCGTCCTCCGCCGGAGGTCTCCTCCGCGTCGAGAACGCCATCCTCCATCCCGTTGATCATGACCCGGGGAATCTCCTTGCCGAGCAGCTTCACGATCGCGGCCACATGGCGCGACTCCTCGGGCGTGGCGATGGTGAAGGCCCGACCTTCGAGACCGGCACGTCCCGTGCGGCCGATGCGGTGGATATAGTCCTCGGCATGAATGGGGACGTCGAAGTTGAACACGTGGGACATGGCGGACACGTCGAGGCCACGGGCAGCCACGTCGGAGCACACCATCAGACTGGTCTCCCCCGCCTTGAAGCGTTCGAGGGTCTCGGTGCGCAGGGATTGCGGCATGTCGCCATGAAGCATCGCGACGGAAAACCCGTGGGATACCAGCGAACGGTGCAGGGTGCTGATGTCGCGCTTGCGATTGCAGAAGATGAAGGCGTTCTTGACGTTCTCCGACCGCAGAAGAGCGCGCAGGGCATCGCGTTTTTCCGAGGGCTGGACCACCACGATGCCCTGGGTCACCGTCGCCGAGGGAGCCGCCGGGGGGGCGACCCGCACTTCCTTCGGATCGTCGAGGAAGGCGTCGGCGAGACGTTTGACCTCGGGCGGCATGGTGGCGGAAAAGAACAGAGTCTGCCGCCGCTTGGGCAAGGTCTGGGCAATGCGCTCGACATCGGGGATGAAGCCCATGTCCAGCATGCGGTCGGCCTCGTCGATGACGAAGACCTTCACGTCCGTGAGCAGAATCCGTCCGCGCTGGAACAAATCGAGCAGACGCCCCGGAGTCGCGATCAGAACGTCCACGCCTCTATCCAGAAGGCGGACCTGATCGGTCATCGACTCCCCCCCCACCAGCAGCGCCATCGACAGCTTGTGGTACTTGCCGTAGAGGGTGAAATTCTCGGCAACCTGCGCCGCCAGTTCCCGCGTCGGGGTCAGGATCAGAGACCGGGGCATGCGCGCCCGCGCCCGGCCGGCCGCCAGGATCTCGATCATCGGCAAGGTGAAGGACGCCGTCTTCCCGGTCCCGGTCTGGGCGAGTCCCAGCACGTCGCGGCCCATGAGGACGAAAGGAATCGCCTGGGCCTGGATCGGTGTCGGCGTGGTGTAACCCACGTCCTCGATGGCACGAAGGGTCTCGGGGCCAAGCCCCAGATCAGCAAAACTCATTCGATGTTGTTGCGCCTGAAACGGATGTTATTCGGCGGTCCAACGGCGGACACCGAGCCGAGCGGGATCATAGAACCTGGGGCGACGGTGTCAACGGCCCAGTTTTTACGCCGCGCCAGACGGATATCCATCGAAATTTCCAAACGCAACCGCCCTGGGTGGAGACGCCGATTTCGGGACCGCCCCCTCTGGGCACCATTCGGGGTGCCACTCGCGGGCCTACCGTTGCGTCGGCAGATCGGCTTCCTTCCACCCGTTCAGCCCCCCGGCCATGTTGTAGACCGGGAACGCCCCATGCTCCAGCATCTTGCGGGCGATGGCCTCCGACCGGCGTCCAACCTTGCACATGACGACCAGCCGCTTCCCTTCCTCGGAGGGAAACCGGTCCGCCTCGAAGTCCGACATGGGGGACAGGATCGCACCGGCGACACGTTCCTCGGCCCACTCCTCCTCCTCGCGCACATCGACCAGCAGGATTTCCCCGTTTTCGAGCCATCCCGCGACGACGACCGGATCGACCTCGATGACGCCCCTGTTGATTATGCTCATGACCGCAGCCTTTCCACACGCTCTCGACGCCATTCACGTCGTTTCGATATTCATACCCATATCCAATGTGTATATCAACACAAAAATTTCATCTTTTTGTGTATATGTAATTTATTATACATAATGTATGTGTTGTTTGTGTGCGTGGGGCGAAGCGGCGGCGGATAACGTTCCCCTTTTGTGCTTGACTTTTTGTTCC
>JADGDA010000090.1 GCA_015228695.1 Alphaproteobacteria bacterium | reverse complement strand
TGTTGTATATGAGCGCCCCTCCCAAACCGCTCCCGCAGGGGGGGGGCCGCGTCGTTGCCGTCCGATTTTTTTGGTTTTGATCTGCCCGCGGTGCGGGAACAGCGCGCAAGCCGATTTGTGACCGTCGATGCCGATCAAGAGCGGGTTTCGTGACTTCGCGGTCGCGTCGAGGTTTTCCGAATCGTTGGGGAGCCAATCATGTCGAGCGATCCGTCCACGGTTTCGGGCATTCCATGCGACGCCGCCTGCCGGTCGAGGACACGGCTGATCCTGTGCGTTTGTTCGGCGGGTCTTGCCGGGGTGGCGGGCTATGTGGCCATCGCCGGATGGTACGGCAACGACGTTTCCCAGGGCGACGGTTTGAGCGCTCCGGCCATTCTGGCCATCGTCTGCCTGACGTTCGTGGCCTCGCTCGTCGTTTTGGGCAAAGCGGAGAAGCGGGGACGGTTCGCGCGTGAGGTGATCGGCGGCCTGGCTTTGGCCTTGCCCGTGAGCCTGTTCGGTTTGGTCTGTTTCGACGCGGCCTTCGCCATGTATATCGAGCGTTCCGCCCCGCCCCCGCCCCCCGATGACCGGGATTTCGGCGGGTTTCTGGCCGGAGGTGAATTTTATCCTCCGCTTTACTACCCGACCCAGCGCAACTTCCGTCTGCACAAGCCGGGGGTTTCCGTCACGTTCCGCCATTACGGCGATTACTTCGCCACGGCGATGCTGCAATCGAAGACATTGCGGACGGAGGTGCTGTCGCTGAAGCAGGTCGATATCACCATCGACGAAAACGGCCTGCGGGAAAACCGGCCTTTCAAAGGCGCCAGAATCGCCGCGCTGGGAGATTCCTTCACCTTCGGATGGGCCATGAGCGCGGAACGCGGTTGGGTCGGGCAGTTGGAACGCCGTCTCGGCGAAAGGGTTGTCAACCTCGGCGCACATGACAGCTCCCCGAAGCAGGAACTTGAACTCATTAAATACTTCGTGGACAAACAGGGAAACGACCTGCCACTGAAGCTTCTCGTGTGGCAAATATACGAAGGAAATGACCTGGAGGACAGCTACGAGGACATCGCGCCCGCGCACAGACCGAGAAAATGGAAGCGTGGATTTGTCCCCTTGCTTGACGGCATTTTTGCAACACTGAAAGACAACATGGCGGTCGAGCAGTTCCGGCTGCACCGCGCGGATTTCGGCGGCGCCCCCGCGTCCCGCGCCGACCGGCATCTCGTTGTCGACGGCGTGCCCCAGGAAGTCCCGTCGTTCCACTCCGACTCGCTGGGGACCTCCGCATTCCTGGCGTATCACCTGGAACAGGCCGGACGGCCCCTGAGTTACGTCATGGAGCATGAAAACCGCCCGCGCCTGGACGATACATTTGCGGAGATGGCCCGGTTTTCCCGGGAGCGCGGATTTCGCGTTATCGTCGTGCTCGTCCCCACCTCGGCGCGGCTGCACGGACGCCACTTCGACGATTTTCCCGCCCTGAGCGAAGCGCCGCATTTCCTTGATCATGTGAACGCCCTGGCCGCGAAACACGGGATGGAGCGCGTCAACCTGCTTGATTTGTTCGCGGAGAAGGCCGGAACGAAGCTTTTGCATTTCCGTGACGACGATCACTGGAACGAAGACGGCCACGCGCTGGCCGCGGAAGTGATCGCCCGTCATATTCGCGGGATGGACACACGGTGACGGCGTGGCCGTGCTCGCCCGGCGCTCGGGGGAGAGAAGACAAGGGCATTCGATCAAGTCTGGTTATTTCGCGGAGCGTGCGCTACATCAGGGGCCGAATTACCGGGTGAGGACGCTCATGAGAAAGCTGTTCGGCACGGACGGCGTGCGCGGCAAGGCCAACCAGGACCCCATGACCGCCGAGACGGCCCTGAACATCGGCATGGCCGCGGGGAGCCGGTTCATCCGCGGGGAACATCGCCATACCGTGGTGATCGGCAAGGACACCCGCCTGTCGGGTTATATGCTGGAGCCGGCCCTGACCGCCGGATTCATCTCGGTGGGCATGGACGTGGTGCTGCTCGGCCCCCTGCCGACGCCCGGGGTGGCCTTGCTGACCCGCAGCCTGCGCGCCGACCTGGGGGTGGTGGTCTCGGCCTCTCACAATGCGTTCGAGGACAACGGGATCAAGCTGTTCGGTCCCGACGGGTTCAAGCTCTCCGACGAGATCGAGGCCGAAATCGAGGCCCGCATGACCTCGGGCACCGAGGGATTGCGGGTGCCGGCGGGACGGCTGGGGCGGGCACGGCGCCTCGACGACGCCGAGGGCCGCTATGTCGAGTTCGTCAAGGCCACCTTTCCGCGCGGCCTGCGCCTCGATGGCCTGAGGATCGTCCTCGATTGCGCCAACGGGGCCGCCTACAAGGTCGCGCCCACGGTGCTGTGGGAGTTGGGGGCCGAGGTGATCAAGCTCGGCGTCACCCCGGACGGATTCAACATCAACCGCGACTGCGGATCGCAGCACACCGGGAACATGCGCGCCAAGGTCATCTCCGAGCGCGCCGATCTGGGCATCGCTCTCGACGGAGACGCGGACCGGGTGGTGATGTGCGACGAGAACGGGGTCCTGATCGACGGCGACCAGTTGCTGGCCCTGGTCGCCAACGAGTGGAAGCGAAGCGACCGGCTGAAGGGCGGAGGCGTGGTCGCCACCGTGATGTCCAATCTGGGGCTGGAGAGATATCTCCAGGCGGCGGGGCTCAATCTGGTGCGGACACAGGTCGGCGACCGCTATGTGGTCGAGGAGATGGTCCGGTCCGGCTATAACCTGGGCGGGGAGCAGTCCGGCCATATCATCTTCACCGATTATTCCACCACCGGCGACGGACTGGTCGCGGCGTTGCAGGTGTTGGCCGAGGTGGTCCGCTCGGGGCGTCCCGCGAGCCGGGCGGCGCGCCAGTTCGAACCCTTGCCCCAGCTTCTGCGCAACGTCCGCCTCCCTCCGGGCTCCGCCGCCGCCGCCGTGCTGGACGACACCCATGTGGTGGAGGCCATCCGCGACGCCGAGGCGCGCCTGGACGGCAACGGTCGCCTGTTGATCCGCAAATCCGGCACGGAGCCCCTGATCCGCGTCATGGCGGAGGGCGAGAGCGAGTCCCTGGTCACGGCGGTGGTGGACGACGTCATCGCCGCCGTCGAGCAAGCCGCCCGGCCGTGAAGGGCCGCGTCCTGATCGTCGCCGGCTCCGATTGCAGCGGCGGCGCCGGCATTCAGGCCGACATCAAGACCGTGACCGCGCTCGGCGGCTACGCCATGACCGCGATCACCGCGCTGACCGCCCAGAACACCCGAGGCGTCGCCGGCGTTCTTGATGTGCCGCCGGACTTCGTCGCCCGGCAGATGGTCCTGTGCCTGGAGGACATCGGCGCCGACGCGGTCAAGACCGGCATGCTCGCCTCCGTGCCGGTCATCGAGGCGGTGGCCGACGTGCTGGACGGCCGCGACGTGGCGCTGGTGGTGGACCCGGTGATGGTGGCGAAGGGGGGGGCGTCCCTGCTGGACCCGGGCGCGGCGGAGGTTCTGATCCGCCGCCTGTTCCCCCGGGCCGCCCTGGTCACTCCCAACCTGCCCGAAGCCGAGGCCCTGCTGGGCGGGCGCATCCCCGACGCCGATGCCATGACCGACGCGGCGCTCCGCCTGCTGGCGCTTGGCCCGCGCGCGGTGCTTCTAAAGGGGGGGCACCTGGACGGCGACCGGCTGGTGGACGTGCTGGCGGCGCGGGATTTCGTTCACCGTTTCGAGACCCGGCGCATCGTCTCCACCAGCACCCACGGCACCGGCTGCACCCTGGCCTCGGCGCTGGCGACCGGGCTCGCCCAGGGGATGGGCCTCGTCAACGCCGTGGCGCGGGCGCGGGCCTACGTCGTCGAGGCCATCCGGACGGCGCCCGGTCTCGGCCATGGCCACGGCCCCTTGAACCACTGCCATCCCCTGGGCCGATTTCCGGCCTGACGATCGAGGAGTCCCCACCATGTCCAGATACGACTATGATCTCGTCACCCTTGGCGCGGGGTCGGGCGGCGTGCGCGCGTCGCGGCTGGCCGGGGGGTACGGCGCCCGCGTCGCGGTGGTGGAAAAAAGCCGGGTCGGCGGCACCTGCGTCATGCGCGGCTGCGTGCCCAAAAAGCTCCTGGTCTATGGCGCCCACTACGCCGAGGACTTCCACGACGCGCGCGGTTACGGCTGGACCGTGGATGGAACCGGTTTCGACTGGACGACCCTGGTGGACGCCAAGAACGCCGAGCTGAACCGTCTGGAGGGCGTCTATCAGGGAATCCTGCGCGACAACAAGGTGACCTTGGTCGAGGGGGCGGGCCGCATCGTCGATCCCCACACCGTGGAGGTCGACGGCAGGACCTTGACCGCCGAAAAAATCCTCCTCGCCACCGGCGGGCGGGCGGTGCTGCCCCGGATTCCCGGCATCGAGCATGCCATCACTTCCGATCAGGCGTTGGAGCTGCGGCGTCTCCCGCGACGGATCGTCATCGTCGGCGGAGGCTATATCGCGGTCGAATTCGCCGGTATTTTCAGGGCGCTGGGCTCCGAGGTGACGGAGATCATCCGCGCCGACGCCCTGTTGCGCGGCTTCGACGAGGACGTGCGGTCGATGCTCGGCTCCGAGATGGAAAAGAAGGGCGTGGTGATCCGCCGGGGAAGCACGGTGCGCTCCCTGGAGAAGAAGGGAGACGCCCTCCTCCTCGCCCTCGCGGACGGGGAGACCCTCGAAGCCGACGAGGTGCTCTACGCCACCGGCCGCGCCCCCAACACCCGCGACATCGGGCTGGAGGAGGCCGGGGTCGCGCTCAACGACAAGGGCGCAGTGGTCGTGGACGAGTGGAACCGGTCGTCGGTGGACAGCATCTTCGCCGTCGGCGACTGCACGGACCGCATCAACCTGACCCCGATCGCCATCGCCGAGGGCCGGGCCTTCACCGAAACCAACTTCAACCGCAATCCGATCAAAGTGGATTACGAGAACGTCGCCTCGGCGGTGTTCAGCCTGCCCCCAGTGGCGACGGTGGGTCTGACGGAGGCGCGGGCGCGGGCGCGCGGCCCGGTGACGATTTTCCTGACCCGCTTCAAGGGCATGCGCCACACCCTGTCCGGGCGCGACGAGCGGACCTTGATGAAGCTGGTGGTGGACAAGGCCACCGACCGGGTGCTCGGCTGTCACATGGTGGGAGCGGACGCGCCCGAGATCGTCCAGGGGCTGGCCATCGCCCTGAAATGCGGAGCCACCAAGGCCCAGTTCGACGCCACCGTCGGCATCCACCCGACGGCGGCCGAGGAATTCGTCACCATGCGCGTTCCGGTTCCGGAAACGCCTTAACCCATTCCGCGTAGGCCCGTGGGTCGTCGATGTCGCGGAGGACGCCATCGTCGGCGACCTGGACCGGATGGACGGTTTCGCGTTCCAGCAGTTCGCGGCCTCCGGCGTCGCCCGTGAGCGCCCTTAGGGCGGGAAAGTGGCGCCGCCCCCACAGAACCGGGTTGCCCCTCCGCCCGCCGTGGACGGGCGCGCAGACGTCATGGCCGGATGCGGGGGCAAATTCGGCAATCAGGGCGTCGAGATGGACCGCGCTCACCCCCGGCATGTCGCCGAGACAGACCAGCGCCCCGTCCACCTCCTCCGGCAGAACCGCCAGTCCCCGCCGCAACGAGGAGGAAAGGCCCTCCCCTTCCCCGGGGTTGCGCGCGAAACGGACGGGAAAACCGGCCAGGGCCTCCTCCACCGCCTCCCCCTGATATCCGGTCACCACCACCACGGGCGCGGCGCGGGAGGCAAGGACCGCCTCCACCACCCGGACGACCAGGGGGCGATCATGGACCGGCAACAGAAGCTTGTTGGCCTCCCCCATGCGGGTCGAGCGCCCGGCGGCCAGGACCAGGGCGGCGACGATCACGCGGCCTTGCCCCGGTGACGCTCCCGGATGATCTCGGCCAGGATGGAGACGGCGATTTCCGCCGGAGCACGCCCCCCCAGCGGCAAGCCGACGGGGCCGTGGATGCGGGCGAGGTCCGCCGCGCCGAACCCCATCTCCCGCAGCCGGCCGAGCCGCCGTTCCTGGGTGCGCGCGCTGCCGAGGGCCCCGATGTAGAAGGCGGGCGACCGCAACCCCGCCGCCAGGGCCGGTTCATCCAAACCGGGATCGTGGCCCAGGGTCACGAGCGCCGTTTCCGCGTCGGGAGCGAGGCGCTCCAGGGCGGCCTCGGGCCGCTCGGCCAGGAGCGGGATGCCGGGAAAGCGCGTGGGATCAGCAAAGGCGGGCCGGGGGTCGATCACCGTCACCGCAAACCCGGCAAGCCCCGCCATCGGGGCCAGAACCAGGGCGACATGGGCCGCCCCCACCAGAATCAGCCTCACGGGAAGCGGGGGAGCCCCCCCGCCGGCGCCGCCGCAGCAACGCCCTACTTCTTCCGCCATACCCCCGCCTCGTCCATGACGAAGTGGCCGGAAGGCGTCTTGGCGGCCAGTTCCCGGCCGGCGATGATCTGCACCGCCTGGGGCGTGGTGCCGTTGCGCCGGGCGATTTCGTTGTACTTGGCGAGTCTCGCCTCGTTGATCCGGGAGACCAGGGCGGCGACGGACTCATCCCCTCCGACCGCGCCCACCAGGCCGTCGGGACGCTCCCCCACGAGGCCCGCCTCCTTCGCCCCCCTGATGTCCATGGCCTGGGCCGGGATCGGAACCTGGGTCAGAAGCATCATGGCCAGGGCCAGGGACCGGATCATCATGGAACGCCTCCTCAGAACAGATCGGGGTTGGATTCGAGCGTCTTGGCCACGTCCTTCTCGACCCGCACCCGGATATCCTGTTCGATCTTGATGTTCATGTTGATCACGATGGGCTTGTCCGGGGCCTCCACCTTGATGACCGGTTGACAGGCCGACGCCAGGACCAACGCCCCCAGGGACGCCATCAAAGACCCGCAACACCGCCGCATCACCGCATCCCCTTCGCGTTTCCCCGGGCCTTCGCCTTTCCCAGGTGTTCCCTGCCGAATTCCGCCATCCGTCCGCGCACCCGCTCCGGCACCCGGTATCCCTCCAATCCCTGGCGCACGACCTGCGTCAGGGGGCCTTCGACGGTCAGGTTGAATTCGACCGGGGCGCCGCCGTACAGATCGGGATTCCTGCCCGAGACATGCACCCCCACGGCCATCTCTCCGTCCGTCCGGCCGTTCAGGTCCAGACGCAGTTCCTTGTAGTGGAAATCCGCCAGGGCCTGGAGCAGAAGGCTAATCCCCTGTTCGGGCGCATGCAATGCGGATGGAGGCTGTTCCGGACGATATTTCAGCACCCCCGGAGCCCTGGAACGGAGGCTGGCCCCCCGGATCAGGACCTCTCCGCCCTCGATGCGGGCGGGAATCGCGCCGTCCAGGGCTCCATCGATGGTCAGTCCGTCCAGGTCGACGATACGGGCGATCTCGCCCAGATCGACCCCCTCGACCGAAAGATCAAGGTCGGTGGGTCCGCCGTCCAGGGGGATGGACGCGCCGGCGAGGCGGACCCGGCCCTTGGCGACTTCCATGGTCCCGTCGCGGATCGTCAGATGGCCCTTGCCGTCCAACTGGAACAGAACCTCCACCTTGGAGAGGGGCAATCCGGCCTCGACGACGGCCACGGCCAGGGTCTGGTCGGGAGGCGTTTCCGGCGGCCACAGGCGGGTCAGCTTCACCACCGCGCTGGCCTGCCGCAACGACGCCGAGCCCATCGTGGCGGTGAAGTGTTCCAGCAGCAGGTCCACGTCCGGTTTCACAACGTCGCCGTTCCAGGAAACGCTCCCATGGGCCGCGACCATCCCGGAGACTCCCGATAGGATCGCCAGGGGCGGATGGAAATGGGACGGTTGCAGGCCGTCCTCCTCGAACACGATGGGCGGGGTGCTCGCCTCGATCCGCCCGGACCAGCGGCCGGAACGCCCGGACAGGGACAGCAGGGCCCGGCCGGTGGTGTCGATGGCCCATGCCTCGAAGGCGATGTCTTCCCCCTCGGGACGCAGGACCAGGGCGTAGGACAGCGGCAGCAACCGGCTCACCGCCCGGCCCTTGCCGGACACGACCGCGCCCAGCCGTCCCCCCGGGTCGGCGACATCGACCGTCGCCCCCTCGACGGTCAGGGAATCGAACGGAAGAACGATGCCTCCGCCGCCATCGCCCCCTCCTCCCCCCAACAGACGGTCGAGCGGCCCCAGGGACACGCTCCGCCCGTCGTAGGCGGCCTTGATCCGGGGCCGCTCGATCACGATGCTCCCCACCCTGCCCCGCGACAGGCCGTCCAGGGAGAGGGACACCTCCAGACGCCCGATGGCGACGGTCCCCCCACCCAGGGCGATGTCGCTCAGAACGACATGGCCAAGGGACAGGGACACTCCGCCCACCCGGACCGGAGCCAGCCCCAGCCGCTCCGCCTCCCGCCCGCCAAGGACCACGGCGAGGGCGAGGACAAGAGCGAGGACAAGGGCCGTCGTGATGACCCCCCCAAAAAAGAGCCGCCACCGGCGCAGGGCGTCAGCCATGCCCCGCCGCGCGCACCGCCCTTTGCGCCATCACGCCCACCAGATGCGCCCGATAGGCGGCGGTCGCGTGCAGGTCGGCGTTGAGGCCGTCGGGAGAGGTCGTCACGGCGGCGGCGGAGTCCGGCGAGAACTCCCGCCCGAGGGCGGCCTCCATGGCGGCATGACGGAACACGCAGGCCCCCGCCCCGGTCACGGCGACGCGCGGACCCGTCTCCAGATCGGCAACGAACACGCCGACGACGGCATAGCGCGAGGCCGGATTGCGGAAGCTGGCATAGGCGGCGCGGCGGGGGATGGGGAAAGACACGGAGACGATGATCTCGTCCGGCTCCAAGGCCGTCTCGAACATGCCGGTGAAGAAGGAATCGGCGTCGATGTCGCGGCGGTCGGTCCGGACCTGGGCCCCGAGGGCGAGAACCGCCGCCGCATAGTCCGCCGCCGGATCGTTGTTGGCCAGGGAGCCGCCCAGGGTGCCCATGTTGCGGATATGGGGATCGCCGATGCCCTCCGCGAGATGGGCCAG
>JADGDA010000008.1 GCA_015228695.1 Alphaproteobacteria bacterium | reverse complement strand
GGAATGGCCAAGGACGTTCCCTCCAAGTTGCGGATCGCGCACCGGCTGTACGACTTTGCCGTCAACCGCCACGGGCTGCCGCCGTCGGATCTGATGTTCGACCCGTTGACCTTTACCATCTGCACCGGCAAGGACGACGATCGCGGGCTGGCCCTGAACACCCTCGACGCTATCGAGAAAATCGTCGCCGAGTTGCCCGAGTGCCAGATCGTGCTCGGTCTGTCGAACGTCTCCTTCGGGCTGAAGCCGGCGGCGCGGCATGTGCTCAATTCGGTTTTCCTGGACCACGCCCTGAAGCGGGGAATGACCAGCGCCATCGTCCACGTTTCCAAGCTCATGCCGCTGCACAAGATTCCCGCCGAGGAGGTTCAGATCGCGGAAGATTTGATCCTCGACCGCCGCCGCGAGGGCTATGATCCCCTCCACGCCTTCATCGCCCTGTTCCAGGACCGGACGGCCGAGGTCGCGGAAGCCCGCGCCCGCCCGGCCTCGCCCGAGGAACGGCTGAAACGGCGCATCGTGGACGGCGACCGGCTGGGGCTGGAAGAGGACCTGACCGAGGCGTTGAAGACCAACACCGCCCTCGGCCTCATCAACGACGTGCTGCTGGACGGCATGAAGGAAGTGGGCGAGCTGTTCGGCTCCGGCAAGATGCAGCTTCCGTTCGTGCTCCAGTCGGCCGAGACCATGAAGGCCTCCGTCGCCTTCCTCGAACCCCGCATGGAGCGCAACGAGAGCAGCCGGAAGGCCACCATCGTGCTGGCCACCGTCAAGGGCGACGTCCACGACATCGGCAAGAATCTGGTGGACATCATCCTCACCAACAACGGCTACCGGGTCGTCAATCTGGGGATCAAGCAGCCCGTCGCCGCCATCATCGCCGCCGCGCGCGAGCACGGGGCCGACGCGGTCGGCATGTCGGGTCTTCTGGTCAAGTCCACGGTCATCATGCGCGAGAACCTGGAGGAGATGGCCCGCGAGGGGCTGGAGGTGCCGGTGCTCCTGGGCGGGGCGGCCCTCAACCGCCGCTTCGTCGAGACGGACTGCGCGCAGGCCTACGGCAACGGCCGGGTCGCCTATGCCCGCGACGCCTTCGACGGCCTCGGCCTGATGGCGAGCGTCACGGACGGCACCTTCGCGGCCCGGGCGGTCCGGCGTGAAACCACCTCCCCCTTGGGCACCCCCTCCTCCTCCCCCTTGGCTACCCAGGCGCCGCTGATCGTCCGGCGGCCGGTGGACCTGGAGGAGATCGGGGTGCGCCGCGCCGAACTGGCGCGCGAAGTCCCCGTCCCCACCCCCCCGTTCTGGGGCCCGCGTCTGATCGAAGAAGTCCCGGTCAGGGCCCTGTTGCCCTATATCAACGAAACCATGCTGTTCCAGTTCCAATGGGGCTTCAAGAAGGGCGGCCGCAGCCGCGAGGAGTGGAAGGACTGGATCGCCGGCGAGGTGCGCCCGATCCTGCACCGGGCGCTGTCCCTCTGCGAGGAGGATGACATCCTGAAACCGAAGGCCGTCTACGGTTACTGGAAATGCGCCTCGGAGGGCGACGACGCGGTGTTGTTCGCCGAGGACGGAACGACCGAAGTGGCCCGCTTCGCCTTTCCGCGCCAGAACCGGGAGGGAGGATTGTGCATCGCCGACTTCCTCCGCGATGTCGACTCGGGCGAACGCGACGTGATCGGATTGCAGGCGGTGACCATGGGGGAGCGCGCCTCGGACGTGGCGCGGCAATGGTTCGCGGAAAACCGTTACCAGGATTATCTTTATCTCCATGGCCTCTCGGTGGAGATGGCCGAGGCCCTGGCCGAGTACGTCCACAAGCGCATCCGTTCGGAATGGGGCTTCGCCGCCGACGACGCCCGCGACATCGACGCCCTGTTGAAGCAGGGATATCGGGGATCGCGCTACTCCTTCGGCTATCCGGCCTGCCCGCGCCTGGAGGATCAGCGAATGCTGCTTGGTCTGCTGGGGGCGGAGCGGATCGGGCTCGTCCTCGGCGAGGGGGACCAGTTGCACCCGGAGCAATCGACCTCGGCCCTCGTGATCCACCACCCGCAGGCGAAGTATTTCGCCGTCTAGGAGGGGACCCGGGGAAGATTTCCTTGAATGGCGCGCCCGACGCACGATTATGTAAGGCTCTATTCGTAGATCGTATTGATGTGGCCGCACCTTTGACGTCATACGCGGGCTTGTCCCGCGTATCCACGCCGTCCCGCCCGACAGGCGGCGGATGTGCGGTGCCGCGTGGGTGGCCGGAACAAGTCCGGCCATGACGCTGATGCGTTGAAAATGCGCGTGTTCGTGGTGTCACCCTGACGGCGATGGGGGCAGGTTCTCTTCCTCGGAATTCCCCTCGCCGCGTCGAGGAGCCCTTTATGAATGGGGTGAGCGCTCGGAGAGTGCACATTCCCGCGCATGCGTGGTAGGTTCCGCCGTTCGCGCGCGCATCAACGGAGCAGGCCATGGAAATCACCATTATCCCCGTCACCGCGTTCCAGCAGAACTGTTCCCTTCTCTGGTGTCCGGAAACCATGCGCGGCGTCGTGGTCGATCCCGGCGGGGATGTCGACGACATCATGGCCGAGGTGGAGGAACGGGGGGTGACGCTGGAACGGATTCTGATCACCCATGGTCACATCGACCACATCGGGGGAGCCGGGGAACTGGCGCAGCGGACCGGCGTTCCGATCGAGGGGCCGCATGTCGGCGATGCGGACTGGATCCGGGAACTGGCGCAGCAGGGGCGCATGTTCGGGGTGCGGCCCGGCCGGACCTTCACCCCGGACCGCTGGCTGGAGGCGGGGGAGGTCGTGCGCTTCGGCACCGTCGAAATGCAGGTTCTGCACTGTCCGGGCCACTCGCCGGGACATGTGGCCTTCTTCTGTGCCGGGGAGAATCTGGCGCTGGTGGGCGACGTCCTGTTCCAGGGCTCCATCGGACGCACGGACTTCCCCGGAGGGGACTACGAGACCCTGATCCGTTCGATCCGGGAACAGCTCCTGCCCCTCGGCGACGACGTGACCTTCATCCCCGGCCACGGCCCGGCCTCGACCTTCGGCGCCGAGCGCAGGACGAATCCGTTTCTGGTCAAGTGATACCGGCGCGCACTGCGTTTGGCACATCATCCAACTTGCGCGCCGGTATCAAGCGGCCATTGAGGCCGCGGCCAAGCGACCGAAGGGTCGCGCCCGGCGAGGGAAATACGGCGAGCCGATTTATCGGCTCGTCGGGATGACTCCGTCCCGCAGCAGCCGGGCGGCCTCGACCGCCGCGTAGGTGAGGATGCCGTCGGCCCCCGCGCGCTTGAAAGAGAGGAGGCTTTCCATCAGCGCCTTGTCGTTGTCGAGCCAGCCGTTGCCGGCGGCGGCCTTGAGCATCGCGTACTCGCCGCTCACCTGATAGACCATGGTCGGCACGGCGAAGGTGTCCTTGATCCGGCGCACCACGTCCAGATAGGGCATGCCGGGCTTGACCATGACCATGTCGGCGCCTTCCTCCAGGTCGAGGGCGACCTCGCGCAGGGCCTCGTCCCCGTTGGCGGGGTCCATCTGATAGGTCTTCTTGTCCCCCTTGAGCACGGCCCCCGATCCCACCGCATCGCGGAAGGGACCGTAAAAAGCGGAGGCGTACTTCGCGGCGTAGGAAAGAATCTGCACGTCCTTGAACCCGGCGGCGTCCAGGGCGTCGCGGATCGCGCCGATGCGCCCGTCCATCATGTCGGAGGGCGCCGCCACGTCGCAGCCGGCCTCGGCCTGGACCACGGCCTGACGGCACAGGGCCTCCACCGTCTCGTCGTTGAGGATGCGGCCGTCCTCCACCAGCCCGTCGTGCCCCAGGCTGTTGAAGGGATCAAGGGCCACGTCGCAGATGATCCCGACCTCGGGGTGGGCCGCTTTCACCGCGCGCACCGCGCGGCAGATCAGATTGTCGGGATTCCATGCCTCGCGGCAGTCGGCGGTCTTGCGGATCGGGTCCACGCTGGGAAAGGGAGCCACCGCCGGAATGCCCAGCGCCCTGGCCTCGCCCACCCACTCGACCACCCGGTCGATGGACCAGCGGTGAACCCCCGGCATGGAGGGAATCTCCTGCCGCAGGCCGGAGCCTTCCACCACGAACAGGGGAAGGATGAGATCGGCGGCGGACAGACGCGCCTCCGCCACCAGCCGGCGCGACCACTCGCCCCCCCTGGCGCGGCGCATGCGGGTGCGGGGGAAGCGTCCTGGTGCGACCGGTCGGGACATGGCGCGCCTTTTTGTTGCTTACGAAGCCTGGCTCAGGGCCTGATCCAGATCGGCCAGGATGTCGTCGATGTGCTCCAGCCCGATGGACAGCCGTACATAGCCTTCCGTGACCCCGGACGCAAGCTGGTCCTCGGGAGAAAGCTGGGCGTGGGTGGTGGTCGCCGGATGAATCGCCAGACTGCGGGCGTCGCCGATGTTGGCCACATGGTAGAACAGCTTCAGCCCGTCGATGAAACGCCGTCCCGCCGCGCGGCCGTCCTTCAATTCAAATCCGACCAGGGCGCCGTAGCCCCCTTTCAGGTGGGCGTCGGCGCGGCGGCGCTCGGCCCCGCCTTGCAGGCTCGGGTGGATCACCTTGGTGACTTCCGGGCGGCCGCTCAGAAAGGCGGCGACCCGGACGGCGTTCTCGCAGTGGGCGCGCATGCGCAGGGGCAGGGTCTCCAGCCCCTGAAGGAACATGAAGGCGTTGAAGGGACTCATGGCGGCACCGATGTCCCGCAGCAGGGTGACCCGCATCCGGAGAATGTAGGCGATGGGGCCGAGGGGCTTGACCGCCTCCGTCCACACCGCGCCGTGATAGCTGGGGTCCGGCTGGGTGAGGAGGGGGAAGCGTTCGCCGTGTTTCTCCCAGTCGAAATTGCCGCCGTCCACGACCAGACCGCCCACCGAGGTGCCGTGGCCGCCGATGTACTTGGTGGCGGAGTAGACCACCACCGCCGCCCCGTGGTCGAAGGGACGGCAGAGGATCGGGGCCGCCGTGTTGTCCACGATCAGGGGAATGCCCAGCGCCCGCCCGATGTCGGCGACCTCCCGGATCGGGAACACGTTCAGCTTCGGATTGGGCAGCGTCTCGGCGTAGAAACAGCGGGTCCGGGCGTCGCAGGCGCGGCGGAACGCCTCGGGGTCGGAGGGGTCCACGAAGCGGGCGTCGATCCCCATCTGCTTGAAGGTGTTGGCGAACAGATTCCAGGTGCCCCCGTAAAGATCGGTCGAGGTCACGAAATTGTCGCCCGCCTGACACAGATTGAGAACGGCGAAGGTGCTCGCCGATTGGCCCGACGAAAGCGCCAGGGCGGCGACGCCGCCTTCCAGGGCCGCGATGCGCTTTTCCAGAATGTCGCAGGTCGGGTTCATGATACGGGTATAGATGTTGCCCAGTTCCTTCAGCGCGAACAGGTTCTCCGCATGCTGGGTGCTCTGGAACTCATAGGACGTGGTCTGATGGATGGGGACCGCCACCGACGCGGTCACGCCGTCGGCGCGATAACCGGCATGGAGGACGATGGTCTCGGGATGGCTGGAATCGACGGTCATGGCGGGTTCTCCGCAGCAGGGCTCGCGACCGCAAGCCAGTTCAAGGAGGCTTTCAGCAGACAACAGGGACGCCCGCGTTGTCAACAAAGATCACGCAAAAACTTGTATAATCCGTACCTATAACATCTATAAGGGTGTATTTCGCGCGGACGGGCGAGGCGGCATGGGCGAGGATGGAATGCGGTTTGATGCCCACGGGAGGATGGGATGGGTGGTCCTGGATCGGGCGGGAGGCCTCGGCGCCTTTTGGGTCCGCCATGTCGGCGACACCCTGCGGCGCTGGGCCGGAGACGACGCGATCGCGGCGGTTGCGATCCGTGTTGATGACATGAACGATGCCTCCGATGAGTCCGGGGACCTTCACCGGGAGACGTGCCTCCTCGGGCGGCTCGTCAAGACCTATCCGAAACCGTGCCTGTTTCTGCTCAACGGCACCGTCCGGGGGGCGGGGGCGGGAATCGCGCTCCTCGGGTCCCACCGGGTGGTCACCGAACGGGGCGCGTTCGCCATGGGGGGCGGAGTTCCGTTGAGCGGCGGCGGCATGTATTCCCTTCCCCGCTGTCCCGGCCGTTCCGGCCTCTATCTGGCCCTGAGCGGGGAGAAGATCGGGGCGGCGGACATGCTGGACCTGGGACTCGCGACCCACTTCGTTCCCGGCGCCCGGCTGGCGGAAATCGAGGCGGCGTTTGCGAGGATCGGATCGGCGGGCGACGTGGCGGGAGCCGTGGGCTGCGCCCTGGACGCCTATCACGAGGAACCGGAGGGGGAAGCCCGGCTCCGCGACAAACGGGACGTCATCGACGCTTGCTTCGGGCGGGGATCGGTGGAAGATATCCTGACGGCGCTGGAAAGCGACGGGACCGGGTGGGCGTCGGCGGCGCGCGCGTCCTTCCTGTCCCATCCCCCGCTCGCCCTCAAGGTGATCTTCCGGCAGATGCAGGTGGGGCCGCGACTGGAATTCGACCGCGCGCTCATGGTGGAATACCGGGTGGCGCGGCGGTTTCCAGAAGAAAACCGGGATCGGGCGGACACCCTCGACGCCGTGAGCGCCGCCCAGGTGGATGCCCACTTCAAGCCCCTGGAGGATGGAGACCTGGCGTTCGATGGGCACTAGAGAACCCGAGGAGGATCGATGTCCGAAATCCTGTTCGAAATGATGAGAGTCGGCAACGCGGTCCGGGTCACGGCCATCGATCCGGCGACGGGGACGGAGGTGGTGCTGGTGGGGTCCGCCCAGGCGAGCCCCTATACCCTCAAGGCCAACGCCGCGCGCAAGCTCCAGGCGGTCATCGCGAAGAAGAAGCTGGAAAAGGGGTGATGTCCTGATTTTCCCGTGGTGACGCGCGGATTGTGTCTCCCGTCACTGCCATGCCCGTCCCGGTCGGCCTACCATACGGGCACCGGCACGATGCCGGCGGGATTCGGGAGCCACGCAGATGGCGGTCAAGAAGAAAATTCGTCGCCTCGTCACGTCCGCCATGGCCGACCGGCGGGGCAATATTGCCGTCATGACGGCCCTTGCCCTGCCCGTGCTCATCGCCTTGGCCGGGGTCGCCGTTGAAATCGCCTATTGGTATCTGAATCAGCGGGCCATGCAGAACGCCGCCGACTCGGCCGCGATCGCCGCCGCCTCCAACGCCACCGATTCCTATTCCAACGAGGCCAGGGCGGTGGCGGCCCAGTATGGATACATGAACGGCGTGGACGGCGTTTCCGTGATTCCGGCCGACGCCGCCGCCTGCCCCTCCGGAAACACGCCCTGTTACAGCGTCACCATCAGCAAGAGCGTGCCCTTGTTCCTGTCCTCCGTCATCGGCTTCACCGGAGGCGGCAGCGGAACGACCGAACTCTCCGCCGTCGCCATGGCCGAACGGTCCTCGACGCCGAGGGAATACTGCATCCTGGCCCTCGCCGGCAGCGGCGCGGAGGGGATTCACCTGAGCGGTTCGCCCAATGCCGATCTGTCGGGGTGCAGCATGATGTCGAACACCTCAGCCACCTGCAACGGCCACGACGGCGATGCCGACTTCGGCGACGCCCACGGCGAGAACAATGGTTGCGGGAATGTCCAGAACTCCGGCGTGGACGTCGTCGAGGACCCGTATTCCGGTCTCTCCGCCTTCATTCCCGCCGACACCTGCGCCGGTTCCTACCCCCAAATGTCCTTGTGGCACGACGGCCACGATCAGTTCGCCATGGCCGCCTTCAACGGAAAGGGTGATGGCGACGACCTGCCCGCCTCGAATTTATGGACGGGGACCAAGGAGTTGAGCGGCGACGTGACCATCTGCGGCGATCTGCGGTTGACGGGCGACGTCACGGTCAACGCCCCGGACAACGCCGTGCTCGTCATCCGCAACGGCCGCCTCGACACCAACGGCTATACCCTGCGGACGGCGAGCGGCTCCGGCCTGACCGTCGTGTTCACGGGCGACAATGGGTCCTATACCCACATCCCCACCGGCGGCGGCAGCCTCGATATCGCGGCCCCGACCAGCGGGAACTGGTCGGGGGTGGCGATCTATCAGGACCCCGGCCTGACCACCGGCGTGGATATCAGCGAAGCCGGAAACGATCCGACCTGGAACATCACCGGCCTCGTCTACCTCCCCCATGCCAGCGTCACCTTCAGCGGCGCGATCAACAAGTCGAGCAACGGCGAGGAGTGCTTCGCCATGGTGGTGGACAATCTCACCAACAACGGGACCGGCAGCATCCTCGCCAAGGGCGCGTGCGATGTGGCCGGATTGACCATGCCCTCGGGAAATTCCCCGGGGCGGGGTGTTCTGGTGCGCTGAAACGAGGTTTCTTCACGTTTTTTTCACGGGAATAGTGTTTCCTATCACTGTCGGGCCCCTCCGCTTGAACTATCCTGCGGAGACGGGGCCGAGAGGGCCTGTATGATTTGGGAGTCATGCAAATGGCGATCAGAACGTGGGTCCGGCGTCTCGCCGCGCCCGCCGCAACCGACCAACGGGGCAATATCGCCGTCATGACGGCCCTTGCCCTGCCGATGCTTGTCGGGTTTGCCGGAATCGCCATCGAAATCGCCTATTGGTACCTGAACCAGCGGACCATGCAGAACGCCGCCGATTCGGCCGCGATCGCGGCAGCGTCCAACGCCACCGATTACTACGCCGACGAGGCCAAGGCGGTGGCCGCCCAGTACGGCTATGTGAATGGAGAAGACTCCGTTTCCGTGGTTGCGAACAACGCCGCCGCCACCTGCCCGTCCGGGGCCTCCGCCTGCTACAGCGTCACCATCAGCAAGAGCGTGCCCCTGTTCCTGTCCTCCATCATCGGCTTCACCGGAGGCGGTAGCGGAACAACCGAACTCTCCGCCATCGCCACGGCCGAGCGGTCCTCCACGGACCGGGAATACTGCATCCTGGCCACCGGCAACAGCGGTGAGGAGGACGGGATCCGCCTCAACGGCGCGCCTAACGCCGACCTGTCGGGGTGCAGCATGATGTCGAACACCTCGGCCACCTGCAACGGCCACGACGGCGATGCCGACTATGGCGACGCCCACGGCGAGAACGACGGCTGCGGAAACGTCCAGAATTCCAACGTGGACGTCGTCGAGGACCCTTATACCAGCCTTGCCGCCTTCATCCCCGCCGATACCTGCGCCGGCTCCTACCCCCAGATATCCAGGTGGGACGATGGCCACGAACAGTTCGCCATGGCCGTTTTCAGCGGAAAGGGAAAGGGCAATGATGATGACGACGATCTGCCCGCCTCGAATCAGTGGACGGGGACCAAGGAGTTGAGCGGCGACGTGACCATCTGCGGCGATCTGCAACTGACCGGCAACGTCACGGTCAATGCCCCGGACGGCGCGGTGCTCGTCATCCGCAACGGCCGCCTCGACACCAACGGCTATACCCTGCAAACGGCGAGCGGCTCCGCCCTGACCGTCGTGTTCACGGGCGACAACGGGTCCTATACCCACGCCCCCACCGGAAGCGGGACCCTCGACATCACCGCGCCGACCAGCGGGAACTGGTCGGGGGTGGCGATCTATCAGGACCCCAGCCTGACCACCGGCGTGGATATCAGCGAGGCCGGCAACGATCCGACCTGGAACATCACCGGCCTCGTCTATCTTCCCAATGCCAGCGTCACCTTCAGCGGCGCGGTCAACAAGTCGAGCAACGGCGAGGCGTGCTTCGCCATGGTGGTGGACAACTTGACCATCAACGGGACCGGCAGCATCCTCACCAGCGGCTCGTGCAGCGAGGCCGGGCTGACCATGCCCACCGGCACGTCCTCCGGCCGGGGCATGCTGGTTCATTGAGGAGGCGGACATGGGCCCGGTACCGGCGCGAAAAAAGAGCTTCTTGCGAGCCTTCCGCCGCGACTCCCATGGGTCGGCGGCGGTCGAGTTCGCGCTGGTCCTGCCCATTCTCTGCTACATGATCATGAACGTGGCCGATCTTTCCATTTACATCTACAAACGGATGGAGGTCGACTACGCCGCCCAGATGGGCGCGCAGGCCGCGTGGAAGACCTGCGATGAAACGGAAGAGCTTCCGGCCACGGTCAATTGCGGGGACCTGGAGACCGCCGTCACGGCCGCCGTTGGAGGAACGTCCCTGGGGGACGAGGTGTCCCTGGTGGCGGGATCGCTGGAAGAGGCGTACTACTGCGTCAACGACGCCGGCGCCCTGGAATTGGTCAGCGACGTGTCGACCAAGCCTTCCGACTGCACGGACGCGGGGATGCCCAGCCTGCAACCGGGCGATTACATTTCGCTCCAGGTGACCTACGACTACACCCCGCTGTTTCCCGGAATCACCATCACGGGAATGACGACCGTCGGCGGCATGATCGAATCACCGATCGTGCAGTCGGCATTCATGCGTCTGGATTAAAGATGAAAACGCGCGCTTCCATCAGCTTTATCCGCCGTCTCGCCGGCAACACCGAAGGCAGCAACGCGGTGGAATTCGCCCTGATCGCCCCGGTGTTCCTGATCGCGCTCATCGGCTTCGTGTCGCTGTGTCTTGCGCTGTTCAGCATGGGAAGCCTCCAGTTCGCGGTGGAGGGCGGCGCGCGCTGCGCCTCCGTCCAGACAACGGTCTGCATCGACAACGCCAGCGTCGAATCCTATATCGAGGATCATTATTACGGCGTGGACATCTCGCCGTCCTATGCCCACGAGGACCAGGATTGCGGCAAATACGTGAGCGCCTCGTTCACCTACGTGCTGGACATGATCGTCCACCAGATATCCATCCCGATCAAGGTCTCGGCCTGTTATCCCTGATCCGGCGGCAGCGGGCGCGGGCGGCGGTCCTCGCCGACGGCGACCAGGGTGAAGTTTCCCTCCGTCACCTTCACCTGATCGCCGCCGTCGCGCCGGCGGACCCAGGCCTCGACCCGGACCGCCATCGACGACCGGCCGACGTGCGCGATCTCGGTATAGCAGGACAACTCATCGCCGACGAACACCGGCAACAGCAATTCGGTCTTGTCCACCGCGACGGTCACCACCCGCCCCCGCGCCCGCAGACGTCCGGCCAGATAGGCGGCCATGTCCATCTGGCTCATCAGCCAGCCGCCGAAGATGTCTCCCGACGGATTGGTGTCGGCGGGCATGGCCAGGGTCCGGATCGAAAGCTCCCCCTTCGGCGATGGGGCGGCGGTTCCCGTCGTCATGGTCCCGAATCTCCCTTGATCGTCCCCATCAGGGGGAGTCTGAGCAGAAAAACCCCGATCGCGCCCCCCCACAGCAACCACACGAGTTCGCGGAGACGGCGGACGAGCGCCAGGGAGACGCCGAGCGTCGGCACCCCGGTCAACGCCCCGCAGATGACGAGGAACCCGCCTTCCTGCGTGCCCAGCCCCGCCGGGATGACGAAGGTCGCGTTCCTGACGAGTTGAACCCCCGCCTCGATGATCCAGGCATCGGCCATCGAGACCGGGTGGCCGAGATAGAACAGGGCGAAATAGACCTCGGCGGCCCCGACGATCCAGTCGATGAACCCCAGCAGCAGCGCCCCGACGAACCGCCAGCCGTGCCGGGTGTAGAACCGGACGAGCCGTCCGTCCATGTCGCTGATATGATGGAGCACGGCATCGAGCCCGCGCGCGAACCGGAGACGGGCGAGCCACGTCCCGGTCAGCGAGGTGACCTTCCAGCGCTGGACCGCGAAGAACAGCAGGATCGACAGGGAAAAGCCCCCGACTCCGACGGCCGCCGCCGCCGCGTAGGCCCCCCCCAACGTCTCGTTCCGCCACAGAAGTACGAATCCGACGGCCAGAAACAGCACCAGCCCCAAAAGGGAAACGGTCTTGCCGAGGATGATCGAGGCCAATCCCTCGCGGTAGCCGATGCCGTAGAGCTTTTTGAGCATCTCGGCCTTCATGGGCTCGCCGCCGAAACCCGCCGCCGGGATCACCGTGTTCAGAACCTCGCTCGCCATCCGCAGCTTCCAGGCGCGATAGGCCCAGCGCCAGGTCAGCGGAACCTCGACCAGGGCCATTTGCCAGATCACGGTGCCGATGGCGAAACAGGTGAAGTAGGTGACGAACAGGACCGCGAGGCCGACGGGACCGATCCGCCGGATCTGTTCGGCCACTTCGCCAAGATCCACCTGTCCGAACACAAAGACCAGCAGCCCCCCCCCGAGGGCCAGATACAGCGCCTTAAGAATCCGCAAACGAGGCCATTCCCCCCAAACCGTCCGGCATGGCACATCCCCACGCGACCCCGACGATGGAGGAGAACACGGCCCCGGTCAACCTCTCCGTCATTTTCCTCTAGTGGCGGAACGGCGCGGTTGCTAGACTCCGGGGGCGGAGCGGACGGCATTTTCGTGGATCGAAGGCGGCCTGCATGAACCAGTTGACCCCCATGAGCGACCAGCGGCCGGCCCCCGGCGCCGCCCAGGACGGGCGGGAGCACGTCTACGTCACCGTCTATGTGGAAGAGCAGTTGTTCGGCATTCCGATCGAACGGGTGCAGGACATCCTGATCCCCGAGAAGATCGCCCACATCCCCCTGGCCCCGCCGGAGGTGGCGGGGGCCATCAATCTGCGCGGGCGCATCGTCACCGTGGTGGACGTGCGCATCCGCCTCGGCCTCCCCCCCCGCCAAGGCGACGGGCCGCGCATGTGCGTCACCGTCGAACAGGGAAACGAACTCTACAGCCTGATGGTGGACTCGGTCGGCGAGGTCAAGAGCCTCAAGGTGGACAGGATCGAGAGCAATCCCTCGACCCTCAACCCGCGTTGGCGCGCCATCGCCACGGGGGTGGTCCGGCTGGACGGGGAACTGATGGTGGTCTGCGAGGTCGACGCCCTGCTCGGCTTCAGCCTGTAGAACGGGCTCCTCGACGCGGTGAATGGAATTGTCCCCCTCCACCGTCAGCCTGACACCGTGCTCGCGTCGGTCAATGATGGCCCTTGGGCCACCGCGCAGCGGCGCGAAGCGTCATTGACAGGCACGAGCACAGTGTCAGGCTGACGGTGGAGGGGGCAGGTTCTTTCCCTCGGAATCCGCTTGCGACGTCGAGGAGCCGTAGAACAGCCCCCGGGAAACGCAACCGCCGCCGGCGCAAAACGTCGGCGGCGATCCGCATCCGCAGCCTCCCCGAAGGGGGAGGTCCGTTTCGTCAGCCCTGAGAGGCCGGATTGGGGCTGAGGAGCTTCGTCTTGTCGGGCTTGCCCTTCCACGACTCCGCGTCGGCCAGGGAGTCCTGCTTCTTCGTGATGTTCGGCCACTTCTCGGCGTACTCGCGGTTGATTTCCAGCCACGCCTGGGCAATGTCCTCGCTGTCGGGGAAAATGGCCTCGGCCGGGCATTCGGGCACGCAGACGCCGCAATCGATGCACTCGTCCGGGTTGATCACCAGGAAATTCTCGCCTTCGTAGAAGCAGTCCACCGGACAGACATCGACGCAGTCCGTGAACTTGCACATGACGCAGTTTTCCGTAACAACGTAAGCCATTTTTTCATCTCTCCCGAATATGACAGCGACGTCTGGGTGCGCCCGGCGTCGACCGGCCCACATCGCCGGCCGAAGGGCGCGACCAAATCCATCCCCCCGCGGGGCAGCCCCGCGGAACCGCCCTCCGCAGGGGAGAATATCACGTCACGCGCCAAGATCAATGGCCTCGTCCCGAACTTTCGCCCGGTTTCAAGGCGAATCGGAGCGAAACCGCGTCGATCCGGCGGCATGTCCGCGTTCAGCCCGCGAAGGGGTCCTGGACGACGATGGTGTCGTTGCGCTCGGGCCCGGTGGACAGCAGCGCCACCGGCGCCTCGATCAGTTCCTCGACGCGGCGGATGTAGGCGACGGCGTTGGCCGGCAGGTCGGCCCACGAACGCATGCCGTAGATGCCGTCCTTCCAGCCCTCCATGACCTCGTAGACCGGTTCGAGCCGCGCCTGGGCCGACATCAGGGCCGGCATGTGGCGCACGATCTGCCCGTTCAGCCGATAGCCGACGCAGATCTTGACGCTTTCGAAGCCGTCCATCACGTCGAGTTTGGTCAGGACGATCCCCTTGACCCCGCCGACCTTGACCGCTTGGCGCACCAGCACCGCGTCGAACCACCCGCACCGGCGGGGACGGCCGGTGACGGTGCCGAATTCCTTGCCCTTCGAGCCGAGCTGGGCGCCGACGTCGTCGTGCAGCTCCGTCGGGAATGGGCCGGAACCGACCCGGGTGGTGTAGGCCTTGCAGATGCCCAGCACATAGCCGACGCTCCCCGGTCCCATCCCGGACCCGGTCGCGGCCTGCCCGGACACGGTGTTGGAGGAGGTCACGAAGGGATAGGTGCCGTGGTCCACGTCCAGCATGGCGCCCTGAGCGCCCTCGAACAGAATCCGCTTCCCGTCCCGGCGGTAGGAATCGAGAAGGCTCCAGACGGTTTCCGCATAGGGCAGCAGCTTCGGAGCCAATTCCCGCAGTTGCGCCAGAATCTCGCCCCCGTTCAGTTCGGCCATTCCCATCCCGCGCAGGAGCGCGTTGTGGTGATCGAGCAGGCGTCCCACCTTGAGGGAAAGAACCTCGTCGTCGGCGAGGTCGCACACCCGCACGGCGCGGCGGGCAACCTTGTCCTCATAGCTCGGACCGATTCCGCGTCCGGTGGTGCCGATCTTGCCGCCCCCGGCGGCGGTCTCGCGGGCCTGATCCAGGGCGCGATGCAGGGGCAGGATCAACGCCGCGTTCTCGGCGACCTTCAAGGTCTCGGGCGTCACGGGAACGCCCTGCCCCCGCAGCCGCTCGATTTCGTCGAGCAGCGCCCACGGATCGATCACCACGCCGTTGCCGATCACGGAGGGCTTGCCGCGCACTACGCCCGACGGCAGCAGATTGAGTTTATAGGTGGTGCCGTCCACCACCAGGGTGTGCCCGGCGTTGTGTCCGCCCTGAAAGCGCACCACCACGTCGGCCCGCTCCGAGAGCCAGTCAACGACCTTGCCCTTGCCTTCGTCGCCCCACTGCACGCCGACGACCGCCACGTTTGCCATTGTCCATCAATCTCCGATTCGGAAGATACAGGTCTTACCCGACCGCCACCGGCCGTCCTTAATCCTATCCGACCGCCACCGGCCGTCCTTCCACAAGGGCGTGCGAACACCCCATGCGTCCGGCTTCGATCGTCAAATCCGCCACGGGCCCCAGGGCCGCCACCGTGATCCATCCGTCCTTTTGATGCCCAAGGGCCACCCGGCGCGCCGTGCCCGGAGGCAGCAGAAGTCTCCTTTGGGTCGCGGGACGGGGAAGGACGTCCAGGACCGCGTCCACGAACAGAGTCGCCCCGGTCGCCGGTTCCCGCGCCGTCTCCCCGGCCAGATAGCGTCCGCCCCGTCCCAGTTCCCCCTGGGCCCCCCGCGCGAAGATGGCGAAGCTGACCCCCGCGTGATACTCGAAACCGCGATGCTCCACCGGGTCCACGGTCAACGTCAGGTCCGGAGCCTCGGCCCGCACCAAGCGCACGACCTCGGCCAGGGTGTCGCGGGCGGCGGCGGCGGCCGGGGGAAGATCGATCGCCCGCAGCGCCGCCACGGCCCGGTCGGCGGGACCGCTCGCGGCCAGCAGGGCGCCCAGCAGGGTCCCGGCGCCGCCCCCGAAGTCGCCGATGGTCTTGGCGTCCTTCTGGTCGAGGGCGCGGCGGAGCAGGGACCGTTTCTCCCCGTCCAGGTCCAGCACCCCGCACAGGGCCGGCACCAGGGTCGGCAGGTTGAGGTCCACGGAAACGCCGTCCACGCCGAGACGGGCCAGGGACTCCGCCGCCAGCAGCACCACCTCGGCGTCGGCGGAAGGCGAGGTCGCGCCGATCAGCTCGATCCCGGCCTGGGCGAACTGGCGCTCGGGCCGGAGCTGCGATCCCTTGACCCGCAGGACTTGGCCGGAATAGCCGAGGCGCAGCGGCCTTGGGCTCTTGACCAGCCGCGAGGTGGCGATGCGGGCGACCTGGAGCGTGATATCGGCGCGCACGCCCAGCATGCGCTGGGACACCGGGTCCATGAAGCGGAAGACCTGCCCGTCCATGACGATCCCCGCGCCGGACAGCAATCCCTCCTCGAACTCGATCAGGGGCGGCTTGACCCGGTCGTAGCCGTTGGCGGCGAAGAAGGCCACCAGGCTTTCGACCACATGGGTTTCGAACGCGGCTTCGGGCGGCAACACATCCCGCAACCCGGCGGGAAGCAACGCCTTGTTGGCAAAATCGGTCATCCGGAACGATATCTTCGCGTGGTCGGGGCCCCAATGGCCACCCCCAAGGTTACTACCGCTTTTGCCTGCCCACGGCAAACGAATTACGGGTCGCGAGCCCGATCCCGGTGAAGATCATGGCCGTGCCGACGGCGTGGAACCACTGGAACCGCTCGCCCAGGAGCGGGATCGCCATCAGGGCCGTGAACGCCGGAATGAGATAGATGTAAAGGCCCGCGACCGTCGCCCCCACGGCGGCCACGCCCCGGTTCCAGAGGAGAAAGGCGGCCAGCGACGCGAACACCGCCGTATAGGCGATCGCGGCAAGGGCGCCGACGTCCAGCGACATCCGCGCCCCGCCATGGGCTTCCCACAGATACAGGGGCAGGATCAGGGCGACTCCGACGGCGATCTGCACCGTGAGGAACGCGACCGGATCGAGGCCCGGAGGATTGCGGCGCAGCAGCAGCGAGTAGACGGCCCACCCCGTCGTCGCCACGATCATCAGCACGTCGCCGCTGGTGAATTCCAACCCCAGCAGCACCTCGGGCCGGCCGCGCGCCACCACCGCCAGGACCCCGGACAGCGACAGGGCGACCCCCGCCGCCTGACGGAGCGAGACCCGCTGGCCGAGCCAGACCCACGACAGCAGGACGACGATGATCGGCAGACTGGCGCTGACCAGGGTGGCGTTGATGGCGGTGGTGCTCTGGAGCGCCATGTAGAGCAGCGTGTTGTAGGCCGCCACGCTCAACGCCCCCTCGACCGCGAACAGTTTCCAGTGGGCGCGCACCAGGGGCCAGGCGGCCGCCACGCGGGGAAGCCCGGCCGGCAGCAGCAGCGCCAGGGCCAGGGTCCACCGCCAGAACGACAGGGCATGGGGAGGAATCTCCGCCGCGTAGGCCCGCGCCGCCACCGCGTTGCCGGCCCAGAACAGGGGCGGCAAAAGCAAAAGGACGTGGGGAGAGGCCAAGGCGGAGGGTCTCACGGAGCCGATTCCATACATGGAGACAGGAACAGGGGCACATTATGTTGCCGCGCACCTTGAGGGAAGGGCATACTGGTTGTATAAAGGCGGCCGCATGCGCATCACCTTGATCGACGATTCCGTTTCCTTCGATGCCTTGACCGCCGGAGCCCAGCCCCTCGGCGGAGCGGAGAAGGCGTTCGCCCGCCTGCCGGGGGCCCTGGCCGCGCGCGGACATCAGGTCCGGGTCATCAATCGCTGCAAGTATCCCCTGCCGCTCGAAGGGTCGCTGTGGGTCGGCTGGCAGGCCCGCCGGGACGAGCCCGCCGACGTCCTGATCACCTTCCGCAAAATCGAACTGCTCGACGCCGTGCGCGGAGCCGGCCGCCGCATCCTGTGGCTGACCGCCCCCGGCCGCCGCCTCGACCGCGCCGACAACCGGAAAATCCTCGAAACCCACCGCCCGGCCCTGGTTTTCCTCGGGCCGTCCCACCGGACCACATGGCGGCGGCCCGCGTGGGCGGAGGGCTTTCCCGTCGCCGTGATCCCCCCCGCCGTGGGCGGCCCGTTCCTCAACGAGCGGTCCTCGGGGCCGGTTTCTCCGCCCCGCGCCATCGTCACCACCCATCCCTCCCACGGCCTGGACCGGCTTCTGGACCTGTGGACGGAGCGTATCCACCCCGAGGTTCCAGGGGCCGAACTGCACATCCACTCGGCCGTCCTGGCCAAGGGACTGCGCGGCGAGCCGGTGCCCGACGGTGTCGGCCCGGTTCTGGCGAAGGCCCTTGCCGCCCGCGCGGCGGGGGTGAGCGTCCATTCCCCGGGCAACGACGGAGACATGGCTGCGGCCTATCGCGCGGCGCGGGTTCACCTCTATCCCGGCCACCCGGACGACATGGGGGCCTGGACGCTGGCCGAGAGCCAGGCGTGCGGCTTGCCGGCGGTGGCGCAGGCGCTGGGCGGAGTTCCGGACCGGGTCGCCGACGGCCGCACCGGTTATCTCGTTCCCGACGCGGACGCCATGGCCAACGTCGCGGTTCTCCTGCTCAAGGATGAGGCCCTGTTCCAATCCCTGAGCACCGAGGCCCACGCCGCCCAGCGCGCGCGGAGCTGGGACGCCGTCGCCGCCGAATTCGAGGCCCTTTGGACATGAACCTCCTGTTCATCACCTCGACGCGCATCGGCGACGCCGTCCTGTCCACGGGACTGCTCGACCATCTGCTGCGCGTTCACCCCGGCGCCAGGGTGACGGTGGCCTGCGGTCCCCACGCCGCGCCCCTGTTCGCCGCCGTGCCCAACCTGGAGCGCGTCCTTCCCATGCACAAGGGCCGTTGGGCGCGCCATTGGTTCGCGCTCTGGCGCGCCTGCGCCGGCACCCGCTGGGACATGATCGTGGATCTTCGGCGATCGGCGATCGGCTATTTCCTGCGCGCTGGGCGGCGCTTCGTCCTGCAAGCCTCCCAGGAGCCCGTGCACCGGGTTCGCCAGATCGCCGACGTGCTCGATCTGGCGGAGCCCCCCGCGCCCCACGTCTGGACCTCGGACGCCCACCGCGCCGACGCCCGCCGTCTCATTCCCGACGGGCCGCCGGTGCTCGGCATCGGCCCCACCACCAACTGGCGGGCCAAGACGTGGCGGGCGGACCGCTTCGTCGCCCTGATCGACCGCCTGACCGCTCCCCGGGGCCTCCTGCCCGGAGCCAGGGTCGCCGTGTTCGGCGGCGCCGACGAGCGCGATCAGGCCCGTCCCGTCCTCGACGCCATTCCGGCGGAGCGGCGCATCGATCTGGTGGGGTCCGTGGACCTGCTCACGGCCCATGCCTGCCTGGAGCGTTGCCGGTTCTACGTCGGCAACGATTCGGCCCTGATGCATCTGGCGGCGGCGGCGGGCGTTCCCACCCTGGGGCTGTTCGGCCCGACCCAGGAAGCCTTGTACGGCCCCTGGAGCCACGACGCGGCGGTCGTGCGCACCAGTATTCCCTTCACGGACATCTTTCCCGTCGACTTCGACCACCGCGCCTCGGAGTCGCTGATGGACAGCCTGACCGTCGACATGGCCTTCGACGCCGCCGCCCGGCTGTGGTGCGACACGCGGAGGGACGCGGCATGAGCGGACCGGAGATCGCCTTGAGCGCCCTCATCACCGTTCACAACGAGGAACGCCAGCTTGCCGCCTGCCTGGAAAGGCTCCGGTTCTGCGACGAGATCGTGGTGCTGCTGGACAAATGCACCGACCGGTCGAAGGAGATCGCCCTGGCGTTCACGGACCGCCTGATCGAGGGGGCATGGACGCTGGAAGGCGACCGCCGCAACGCCGGAATCGCGGCCTGCCGCGGCCGGTGGATTTTCGAGGTGGACGCCGACGAGCGGGTGGACGATCCCCTGGCGCGCGAGATCCGGGACACCATCGCCGTCACCGCCGACGACATCCATGAAATCCTGGTGGACAACTACATCGGCGGCCGGCTGGTGCGCCACGGCTGGGGCGCCTCGTTCGGAAAGGCCGCCTACCCCGGTCTGTTCCGCAACGGGGCCAAGGTCTGGGGCCGGCAGAGGGTGCATCCGTCGCTCACCTTCAACGGGCGCAAGGGGCGCATGCTGAAAGAACGCTTGCGGCACGACGTGGATCGCAATATCTCGGACATGATCCGCCGCCTCGACAACTATTCCACCGCACGGGCCAAGGATTTGAGGGAGTCCGGGAACCCCGGCTCCTTCGCCGGAAACCTGAGACGCCTTTTTTCCCGCTTCTTCAAGTGCTACGTGTCGCGCAAGGGGTACAGGGAGGGCGGATACGGTTTTCTGATCGCGCTGTTCGCCGGGCTGTATCCCCTGTTGTCCTACCTCAAGGCCACCCTAGAGGACGAATGATGGCTCATATCGTGATGGCCGACGACGGAATCGTGTTCGACGGCCGCACGCCCGAGCGTTCCCCCCTGGGCGGAGCCGAGAGTTCGTTCGTCCAGCTCGCCGAGACCCTGGCCCGGCGCGGCCATGCCGTGGACGTCCGCAACCACTGTGAAGGGCCGCTGCGCCACAACGGCGTCGATTGGGCCCCCCTGGCCGGCGGCCTGCCGGAAAGCGCCGACCTCTACATCGCCAACCGGGGAGACGGGCTGATCCTGTCCATGCCCACGGCGGCCCGCACCGTGTTCTGGATTCACAATCCCGCGCGCTATCTGATGAAGTGGCGGTATCTCTGGAAGCTGTGGCGGAAAAAGCCCGCGATCGTCTTCATCGGCGACTACCACGCGACGACCTATCCGTCATGGGCGCCGGGGGGCGAACGGGTCGTGATCCCCTATGGCCTGCCCGAGATGTTCCGCACCGCCGAGCCCGCGCCCCGGCCGCCCCCGCCCCGCGCCGTATTCACCTCCAACCCGCTGCGGGGGCTCGACTGGCTGATGGAGACCTGGGCGGACCGGATCGTTCCCCGCGTGCCCGGAGCCGAACTGCACGTCTTCTCCGGCCCCGCCACCTACGGAGCCGCCGGACAGGGCAAGGCCGACCGGATGCAGGTGGTGCTGGACCGGGCGCGGGGGCTGGCCGGAAGCGGCGTGGTGCTGCGGGGACCGGTGCCGAAGGCGGCCCTGCTGGACGAACTGAGAGCGGCGCGGGTCATGCTGTACAAGGGCGACATCAACGAAACCTTCTGCATGGCCCTCGGAGAGGCGCAGGCGATCGGAGTCCCCGCCGTGGTGCAGCCCATCGGCTCGGTGGTGGAGCGGGTGGTGGACGGGCGGACCGGGTTCATCGCCCCCGACCGGGACGCCTTCGCCGACGCGGCCGTGCGACTTCTTTCCGACGACGCCCTGTGGACCCGCATGCACGACGCGGCCCTTGCGTCACAGCGGCGGTGGACCTGGGACGAGGCCGCCGCCGCTTTCGAACGCCTGATCCCTGCGGAGGCTTTGTGATGACTCGTGTTCTTCAAGCCATGGCGGGCGCGGAGTACGGCGGCGCGGAGGCCTTTTTCGTGCGGCTGGCACTGGCGATGCACAAGGCCGGCGTGGAACAGCGCCTGATCATCCGCGACAATCATGCTCGGGCGGAAACCCTGCGCAAGGGGGGGCTGGCTCCGGCCGAACTGCCCTTCGGCGGCCGGTTCGACTTCCGCACCCGCGCGGGCTTCCGGCGGGAAATCCATCAATTCAAGCCGGACGTCGTGCTGACCTGGATGAACCGGGCCAGCCATTTCTGCCCACGGGGCGATTTCGTCCATGTGGGCCGCCTCGGCGGATACTACGATCTGAAATATTACGCGGGCTGCGACCATCTGATCGGGAATACCCAGGATATCGTGGATTACGTGGTGCGCAACGGCTGGTCGGCGGACCGCGCCCATTACCTGCCCAACTTCGTCAGCGAGGACCGGGCCCCGCCCCAGGACCGGATGGCCTATTACACCCCGGAGAATTCGCCCCTGATCCTGGCCTTGGGCCGCCTGCACGAGAACAAGGGGTTCGACGTTCTGCTCAAAGCCCTCTCCCAGGTGCCGGAGGCGTACCTGTGGATCGCGGGCGACGGGCCGTTGCGCGCGGAGACGGAGGGGCTGGCCTCCAAGCTCGGGGTCAAGCCCAGGGTGCGGTTCCTCGGCTGGCGCGAGGACGTGGCGGCGCTGTTCGCCTCCGCCGACCTGTTCGTCTGCCCCTCCCGGCACGAGCCCCTCGGCAACGTGGTGCTGGAGGCCTGGGCGCAGGGATTGCCGGTGGTCGCCGCCGACAGCCTCGGCCCCGGCACCCTCATCGAGCAGGACCGGAACGGCGTCCTGGCTCCGGTGGATGACCCGGTCGCCCTCGGCAAGGCCATGCGCCGGGTGCTGAGCAATCAGGCCCTGGCCGAGCGGATCGCCGACGGCGGGCGCAGGACCTTCGAGGAGCGGTTCACCGAGACGGCGATCGTGGCGCAGTACAAGGCTTTCTTCGAGCGGATCACCGGACGATGTGCGGCATCGCCGGAATCA
>JADGDA010000089.1 GCA_015228695.1 Alphaproteobacteria bacterium | reverse complement strand
GGCACCCTCGACGAGCCGGTGTTCGTGGCCACCCGCCTGCACTGCAAGACCCGTCCCGGCCATTGGCGTCTGCTCCTCGACCACACCAACGCCTTCAGCCAGGACGCCCAGGACGTGGGTTCCATCCCGGACATGGTCCGGGTCGTGTCGACGGAGCGGACCGCCATCGGCTACGAAACCGACTGGCATGTGCACCTGCACGCGAAGACTTCGCCGGTGCGGACGGTGTCCATCGACGGGTTCTCGTCGCGGGACGCGGGCGCGCTGGTGGAGCGGCGCTATCCCCTGTACGAGGTCATGACCCTGACGACCTGGGAAGGTCCGGCGGCCAATCCGGCGGCCGATCAGCTCGTTGCCTATCTTCTGTCGCGGGCGGGCGAGGTGGGAGAAGTGTACGGGCTGGTTCCGGTGGACCGGTTGAGGCAGGCCGGCTGGAAGTTCAGCGGCGATGAACTCGTGGGGGCTCCCGATTCCCCGCCCCCGACGAAACGGCCATGACGGAACCGGAACCGGTCGAACGAACGGGGGGGATGACGTGGCGCGGCGGCAGCGCGCGCTGGTCCCTCCGCTGGATGTGGGAGCGCACGCCCCTGCCGCTGCGCACCGTGCTGGCGTCCCTGATGTTCGGCATCGCGCTCATGGTCATCCTCGACGCCGTGCAGACCCCCGTCATTCTCGAACAGTTCAGGGAAAATCTTCTGGAGGATCTGAAACAGCCGGCTTCCGAGGACCGGATGCGGTTCGACAATGCGGTGCGGTTGCAGGAACAGCTTTCCGTGGCGCTGTCCGGGCACATTCGCCTGCATGAGTATCTGGGCGATGGGAACATGCGTCCTCCGGGGGGAGCGCCCCACGCATGGAGTGAAGAACCCCCCTGGATTCTGCCCCGGTCGCTGCTGCGTCAGTTCATTTCGCCCGACTGGATCGTGCTCCTCGACGCCCAGGGACGGGGGCGGGAGTTTTATTCCTCGACCGGCCTGCCCCTTCCGGAGACGTGCCGGACCTGGGACACGGGCAACACGGGGGAGATGCGCGTCCACATGAAGGTGATAAACGGCTGGCCTATACTGGTCGCGGGCAGCCCGGTGACCGATGCGGCGGGAAAGGTGGTGGCGTTCGTCCTGGTCGGCTCGCGGCTCGACAGCCGCTTTCTCCGCCTCAGCCAGGGAACGTTCACCCGCCGGGGCAAGGTGGTGGCGCTCGTGTCCCCGGAGACCCAGACGGTTATCGCCAGTTCCGACCCCCTCGCCGCCCCGCTCGGCCGGAGCATGGAGCAGCTTGCCCCCACCTATCTGGTCCTGGCCAAGACGTTCTTTGACACCGACGCCTCCGATTTCGGGGTGGGCATCGTGTCGCTGTTCTCGGTGGCGGAACTGGACCGCGACGTGCAACTGGTCTCCCGCGTCGAGCGGGTCCAGAATCTGGTGGTGACGGCGGTTCTGACGGGGGCGTTTTCCCTGTTCCTCCTCTTCATCTCCTTCCGCATCCGCCGCCACGCCGAGGCCGTCACCAAATTCACCCGGGAGACCTTCGGCGCCATCCCCAAGGTCGAGCCGATGACCTATGAACTGCTGTCCCTGGAGTGGCAGTTCCGCTGGCTGACCGAGGCGGTCGTCGCCTCCAGGGCGGCGCTGGAGCGGGAAAACCGGGAAAAGCTCGGGATTCTCGCCCGGCAGATCGAGGACGACGAGCGGGAACGGCTCGCCCTGCAACGGGAAATCTCCGAACGGGAACATGCCGAGGCCATCATGGCGGCCATGGCGGACGCGGCGCGCCACTTCCTCGACGTTTCCGACTGGCGTCCGTTCCTCCAGCCGGTCCTGGCCGATCTGGGGAACGCCCTCGATGCCAGCCGGGCCTATATCTTCGCCCTGCGCCAGGGCGAGGACGCCCATCCCCTGGACCTGCTGCACGAATGGGTCGGCGCCGGGACCGCCCCACGGCACGGACGGGGGAGCTACTCCCTGGCGGAGGTCGGGGTGGAGTGCTGGCGGGAAGTCTTCCTCCAGGGACAGCCCGCCCACGGGCTGGTCGGGGACATGCCCGACGCGGAACGGATCGTCCTGCGCCGCTGGCAGGTCCGCTCCATTCTGGTGGTGCCCCTGTTCGTCGGCCGCGAGTGGTGGGGGATCGTCGGCTTCGAGGAATGCCGGAAGGACCGGCCGTGGCTGAAGTCCGAACTCGATGTGCTCGCGGCGGCCGTCGGCACCCTCGGCGCCGCGATCCAGCGCAACCGGGTCGATATCGAGCTTCACGCCGCCCGGAACGAGGCCGAGCGGGCCAGCCGGGCCAAGTCCGAATTCGTCGCGGCGATGAGTCACGAACTCCGCACGCCGCTGAACGCCGTGGTCGGCATGCATTTCCTGCTGCAAAAGACCGCCCTGACCGATCAGCAGCGGGATTTCGTCCGCAAGGCGGAGAACGCCGCCCATTCCCTGTTGAACATCATCAACGAGATTCTCGACTTCTCCAAAATGGAAGCCGGCAGGATCGAGATGGAGACGACGGAATTCCGTCTCTCCGACGTCCTCGACCGGCTGGCCGACGTCGCCAACACCCTGGCCCGGCAGAAGAACATCGAACTGGTCATCCGCGATCCCAGGGGGGTTCCCGACTGCCTGATGGGCGACCCGGCCCACCTGGGCCAGATTCTGCTCAACCTCGTCAACAACGCCGTCAAATTCACCGAGGAGGGCTCCATCGTGGTCGCGGTGGACATCACCATGGCCGGCGAGGGCTCCGTCGGCCTGCGTTTCTCGGTGCGCGATACCGGCATCGGCATGTCCCCGGCGCAGCAGCGGCGGCTGTTCCAGGCTTTCTCTCAGGCCGACGCCTCCACCACCCGGAAATACGGCGGGACCGGGCTCGGGCTCGTCATCTCGAAAAAGCTCGTTGAATCGATGGGGGGCTCCATCGCGGTGGTGAGCGAGCTGGGCAAGGGCAGCGAGTTCAGCTTCACCGCCATCTTCGGCGCCTGCGCCGAGCGCGACCTCAGGCCACCCCCGCCGCCGTCCTCCGATATCGTCGCCATGCGCGCCCTGGTGGTGGACGATCTGGACGAGGCGCGGGAAAGTCTGGTCGCCATGCTGGAAAGCTTCGGCATGCGCGTCACCTCCGCCGGCAACGGCAAGGCGGCGCTCGACGAATTGAAGCGGGCCGCCCGGGCCAACGAGGTGCCGTACGATCTGGTGCTCGCGGACTGGGTCATGCCGGAAATGGACGGCCTGGACCTGATCCGGAAGGTCCAGCAGGATTCCGAGATCGTCGCCGTGCCGTTCGTCATGATGGCGACGGGCTATGGCCGCGACGACCTTCTCCGCCAGTCGCAGGGGCTGCGGATCGAGGAAATTCTGACCAAGCCGGTCACCTCGTCCACCCTGTTGAACGCGATCTACAATGCGTTCGGGCTCCAGGGAAGCGGGAGCGGCCCCGACCGGCGGCGGCGGCGGAACGACCGGAAGGAAAGCTCCGATCCCTGGATCGCGGCCACCTCCGACGACGAGATCATGCAGATTCTGAGCGGACGCCACATCCTGGTGGTCGAGGACAACGACATCAATCAGGAAATCGCCCGCCGTATCCTGGAGGGCGAGGGAGCCATCGTCAAACTGGCCTCCGACGGCGCCCAGGCCATCGCCGCGGTCGAGGCCGCCACGGAGCCCTTCGATCTGGTCCTGATGGACCTGCACATGCCGGTCATGGACGGCTACGAGGCAACCCGCCGCCTGCGCGCCGACCCGGCTCACGCATCGCTGCCGATCATCGCCATGACCGCCAACGCCATGGTGCACGACCGGACCCGCTGTTTGGATATCGGCATGAACGATCATGTGCCGAAGCCGATCAACGTGGAACGGATGCTGACCACCCTGGTCAAGTGGATGCAGCCCCTCGGTCCGGAGCGCGAGGCCGCCGCCCGGGCCGCCGCCCGATCCGTGAAGGCCGGAACGACGCTGGGGCTTCCGTCCCTCCCCGGCATCGACGTCGCGGCCGGGCTGGCCGGGCTGGGTGGGGACGAGGCGTTGTACAGGGATGTTCTGATCCGGTTCGCGGAGGAGCACGCGGGCGATTGCGATCTCATGGCGGAGCGGATGGAAGCCCAGGATTTCCAATCCATGGAGCGTTGCGCCCATACCCTCAAGGGCCTGTCGGCGGCCATCGGCGCCAAGAATCTGCACGTGGCGGCCAAGGACCTGGAAGCGGCGGTCAAGGCGCGGGGGCGGACCGAGGTCCTGACCCTGCTCCTGGGCTCGGCCGTGGGAGAAATGGCCTCGGTGGTGGAGACCATCACGGCGGCCTTCCCCCCATCCGCCGAGACCGTGCCCGAAGGCCGTCCGATGACGGCCGTGCCCGAAGACCGTCCGATGACGGAGGGGACCCTGACCGACAGGGAAATGCTCGCTCCGCTGTTCGTCGAGGCGGCGGCCCGCCTGACCACCTTCGACGCCACCGTTGACGGGACCGTCGCGGCCATGACCCTGCTTGTCCATGATGAACGGAATCAACGCCGCCTGGTGGAGCTGAAACGGCGCCTGAAAGCCTATGACTTCGAGGCCGGACTGGCCATATTGAGAACATGGGCCGAGGAAATCGGCGTCGAGCTGGAGCATGAACGTGACTGAGGCGAGCGCCATGGGCGGCAAGTCGATCCTGATCGTGGACGACACGCCCGACAACCTCGATATCCTCAAGGGGGTTCTCGGCCCCCATTTCGGCGTGAAGATCGCGATCAACGGCCGGGTGGCCCTCAAGATCGCCTCCTCCTCCCATCCGCCCGACCTCATCCTGCTCGACGTCATGATGCCCGATATGGACGGGTACGAGGTGTGCCGGCTCCTGAAAGCCAACGAGGCCACCCGCGACATCCCCGTCGTCTTCGTGACGGCCAAGTCGGAAGTCGACGACGAGACCTATGGGTTTTCCCTGGGGGCGGAGGACTACATCGCCAAGCCGATCAGCCCGCCCATCGTGCTCGCCAGGGTGCGTACCCATCTGGCGCTCAACGATCAGCGGAAGCTGCTGGAGGATCAGGTCCAGTTCCGGACCGCCCAGCTCATGGTCCGCAATCTGGAGCTTGAGGAGACCCGGATCGAGGTCATTTGTCAGTTGGGGCGGGCCGCGGAGTACCGGGACGACTGCACCGGCGCGCACATCCAGCGGATGAGCCGCTCCTCCAAGCTCCTGGGCTTGCGGGCGGGGCTGACCGAGCGGGAAGCGGACATGCTGATGTATGCCGCGATGATGCACGACATCGGCAAGATCGGGATTCCCGACCGGATTCTGCTGAAGCCGGGGGCTCTGACGGCGGAGGAGTTCGAGACGATCAAGATGCATCCCGAAATCGGAGCCTTCATCATCGGCGAACAGGCCTCCGACATTCTGCGGATGGCCAGGGACATCTGCCTGTCCCACCACGAGAAATGGGACGGATCGGGCTATCCCAGGGGGCTCCGTGGAGAGGACATCCCCCTCTCCGGCCGGATCGTGGCGATCGCGGACGTGTTCGACGCCCTGATCTCAAAACGTCCGTACAAGGACCCGTGGCAGGTGGACACGGCGCTGGACATGATCGCCCGGCAGGCGGGAGCCCACTTCGACCCGGACCTGGTTCCCCTGTTCGTCGCGATGAAGCCGGAGTTGACGGCGCTCATGGACCAAGTCTCCTGCGCGACCTCGGCCACGCGCATGGTGCGGTGACGCGCCGGGGGCATGGTGTGCGGTGACGCGCCGTTATTTCTTCATGGCCATGATGGTCATGACCGCCGGTCCCAGAATGACGACGAACAGGACCGGCAGGAAACAGCCGATCATCGGCACTGTCAACTGCGCCGGCAGCGATCCGGCTTTCTTTTCCGCCAGGGCCATGCGGGTGTCGCGGCTTTCCTGCGACAGGACGCGGAGGGAGACGGTGACCGGGGTGCCGTACTTTTCCGATTGCACCAGTGCTGTGGCTAGGGATTTGGTGGCGGCGAGCCCGGTCCTCTCGGCAAGGCCGTCATAGGCGAGGCGCCGGTCCCCGAGGAAGGCCAACTCGGCGGTGGTCAATCCGAATTCCTCCGCCAGGATGGGGGACTGGTCGCCGATTTCCTCCGCCACCCGGCCAAAGGCGGCCTCCACCGACAATCCCGCCTCCACGCAGATGCTGAGCAGGTCCAGGGCGTCCGGGAATGCCTTCTGGATCAAGGCTTGGCGCGTCTGAATCTTGTTGGTCAGGATCACCATCGGCAGGTAATAGCCGATGACCATCGCCGCGACGACGATCATCATCCGCATCGGGACCTCTAACGTCATGTTCTTCGAGGTCGACACCACGATCAGGGAGAGCATTCCCAAGGCCATCGGCAGGGCCAGACGGGTGAATCCGAACACCACGGCGGCCTGTTGTCCGCGCCACCCGGCCTGGGCCATGCGCTGACGCAGCGCCTTCGAGGCGATGAGGTCCTGCATGTTGAGCCGGTCGAGGACCGAGCGCATCAGGTTGACATGGCGTTTCGGCTGGAAACGGGTGCCGCGCTGGAATTTCGCCTTCTGCTGCCGGTTGAGTTCCTCCCGGCGGGCCGCGACCGCCTTCAGACGCGAAGACAGCCCGTCCTTCTGCACGAACGGCAGGGCCAGCGCGACAATCGAGGTGAACGTCGCCACCGCGGCAAGGAACGTGATCAGATATTCGAGCGATGCATCCATGATCAAATCTGGAAGTTGATCATTTTTTTCATGATCAGAATGCCTATTCCCATGCAGACGGCGCACCCGGTGAGGAGCATGTGCCCGGTGTCCGAGGTGAACAAGGATGAGATGTATTTCGGCTGCGTCAAGGACAAAAGACCGGCGACGAGGAAGGGAAGCGCGGCAATGATGATGGCCGACGACTTCGCCTCCGATGAAAGGGCCGTGATCTTGTCGCGCATTTTCTTGCGCTCGCGCAGAACCGTGGACAGCTTGTCCAGGGTATCGGCCAGATTTCCGCCGGTCTGTTTCTGGATCAGCAGGACGATGGCGAAGAATTTCGCCTCCGAGGTGGGGACGCGCTCGACCAGCCGTCCCAGCACCTCGTCAAGGCTCATGCCGATGCGCTGTCCGTCGGTGATCATGCGGAATTCCAACCCCACCGGTTCCGGCATTTCCCGGCCGATCATTCCCAGGCACTCCCCCACCGGCAATCCGGTCCGGATGCCGCGGACGATGATGTCCAGGGCGTTGGCGAAATTGGCGGTGAACTTCGCCACGCGGCCGGCCACCATCTTGCGGAGGACGAACCGTGGAAACCAGAGGCTGGCCGCCGCCGTCACCAGAGCGGTCGTCAGCAGGGGCATTCCGGCGAGGAAGCTGATAAACGCGGCCAGGAGGCCGACGCACGCGCTGATGATGAAATATTGGCGAACGGAGATCGTCAAGCCGGCCTGCATGATTTCGACGCCGATTCCGGTCGCCTTGCTTTTTTTGGTCCGCTTGTCCTCCATTTCCTTGAGTTTGTTCTGGATATTCTTTTTCCGCGCGCCGCCCCCGGCCTTTCCGTCCTTGCGCTGGGACGCCGCCGCCGGGCCGGCGATCTGCTCGACCCGCCGTTTCAGCCGCGCGCGCGGGCCATAGTTGGCTTGGTAGACCGCCATCCCGAGCGCCGCCATCATGGTCCCCAGAAGCAAAACGCCCAGGACGACGATGATCTGGAGGGGAAACGGCGCCTCAGACATCCTTGCCCGCCTCCTCCAGCGCTTCCGCCAGTTGGCGCTCAAGGCCGAAATAGCGGGCTTTGTCCCAGAATTTGGGCCGCAGTCCCGTGGAACGGTGGCGTCCGACGATCTTGCCTTTATCGTCCTCGCCCAGGATTTCGTAGACGAACAGGTCCTGGAGGGTGACGACTTCGCCCTCCATGCCGACGATTTCGGTGATGTGGGTGATTTTGCGCGAGCCGTCCCGCAGGCGCGAGGCCTGAACAATGACCTGGACCGCGCCCGCGATCTGCTCGCGCACGGTCTTTGCCGGCAGGGAGAACCCGCCCATGGCGATCATGTTCTCGATACGCGAGATGGCCTCGCGCGGGTTGTTGGCGTGGATGGTGCCCATGGACCCGTCGTGGCCGGTGTTCATGGCTTGCAGCAGGTCGAAGGCCTCGGGTCCGCGCACCTCGCCGACGATGATCCGCTCGGGGCGCATGCGCAGGCAGTTCTTCACCAGATCGCGCATGGAAATCGCGCCGGCGCCTTCCAGATTGGGCGGGCGGGTCTCCAGGCGGACCACATGGGGCTGTTGCAGTTGCAACTCGGCCGAGTCCTCGCAGGTGATGGTGCGTTCGTTCTTGTCGATGAACTGAGTCAGCGCGTTCAGAAGCGTGGTCTTGCCGCTGCCGGTGCCGCCCGAGACGACGACGTTGATCCGGCAAGCCCCGATCACCTGGAGCACCTTCGCTCCGGCGGGGGTGATGCTCTTGAACTCGACCAGATTGGCCAGTCGGAGCTTGTCCTTCTTGAACTTGCGGATGGTGAGCGCCGGACCGTCGATGGCCAGGGGAGGGGCGATGACGTTGACGCGCGATCCGTCGGCCAGACGGGCGTCGCAGATGGGGCTGGCTTCATCGACGCGCCGTCCGACTGCGCTGACGATGCGCTGGCAGATGTTCATCAGTTGGGCGTTGTCGCGGAACTTGATGTTGGTGAGCTGAATCTTGCCGCCGGTCTCGATGTAGACCTTGTCGAAGCCGTTGACCATGATGTCGGCGATGTCGTCGCGGGCCAGCAGGGGCTCCAGCGGCCCCAACCCGAGGACGTCGTTGCAGATATCGGTGATGACCTGGTGCTGTTCCGCCTGGCTCAGCACCAGATTGCGCATGCTGATGATTTCCGAGACGATATCGGAAATCTCCTCGCGGACCTGCGCCGGGTCCAATTTCGAGATTTCGGTCAGATCGACCGAGTCGATCAGATCGTTGAAGATATTGATCTTGATGTCCGAAAGCCGCTCGTCCGCCCCATCCTTCTGGGGCTGGGCCGACGGTGGCGGTGGCGGTGGCGGGGCGGCGGGCTGCGGCGGAGCGGGCGCCCTGGCCGCCGGTTCCG
>JADGDA010000088.1 GCA_015228695.1 Alphaproteobacteria bacterium | reverse complement strand
GTGCACACGATCGTCATTTCGGTGCAGCACTGCCCCGACGTGACACTGGAGCAGATCCGCAAAGACCTCATGGAGAAGGTGATCAAAAAAGTGGTGCCAGCCAAGTACTTGGACGACCACACCATCTACCATTTGAACCCGTCGGGCCACTTTGTGATCGGCGGTCCACAAGGAGACGCCGGTCTCACCGGCCGCAAGATCATCGTGGACACTTACGGCGGTTGGGGTGCTCACGGCGGCGGCGCTTTCTCGGGCAAGGACCCGACCAAGGTGGACCGCTCGGCGGCCTATGCCTCGCGCTATCTGGCCAAGAACGTGGTCGCGGCGGGCTTGGCCTCCCGCTGCCTGATCCAGCTTTCCTACGCGATCGGCGTCTCCAAGCCCCTGTCGGTGTACGTGGACACCCAGGGCACCGGCGTCGTGGACGAGGACAAGCTGTCCGGCGCCCTGGTCGATCTGATGGATTTGAGCCCGCGCGGCATCCGCACCCATCTGGGGCTCAGCCGGCCGATCTATGCCCGCACGGCGGCCTATGGACATTTCGGCCGGACTCCCGAGGCGGATGGCGGGTTTTCCTGGGAGCGGACCGATCTGGTCGACGCGTTGAAGTCGATTTTTGCCTGACCGGACCTCTTTTCCGTCCGAACCCCGCAGTTTCGGCCGGCGCAAGGGCAAGAAGCTGCGGCCGGGGCGGCTGGCTCTTCTCGACGACCTGCTGCCGAGGATCGCCGTTCCCCGCCCCGCGCCGGGGGAATCCGTCGATCCGCGCGCGCTGTTCGCCCCCGCCGCTTCCGAACGGGTTTGGCTGCCCGAGCGGATTTGGCTGGAGGTCGGATTCGGCGGCGGTGAGCATCTTGCCGCGCAGGCGGCCGCCCATCCGGACGTCGGCATCATCGGCTGCGAGGTCTTCGTCAACGGCGTCGCGAGCCTCCTGCGTCACGTGGACGAGGCCGGACTCGGCAATGTGCGGATTTTTCCCGATGACGCCCGGTTCCTGCTGAACGCCCTGCCGGACCGGTGTCTGGAGCGGGTCTTCGTGCTGTTCCCCGATCCGTGGCCGAAACGCCGGCATGCCGAGCGCCGCTTCATCTCCCCCGCCAATCTGGACCTTCTCGCCCGGCTGCTCAAGGCGGGGGGCGAGTTGCGGATTGCGACCGATGATGTGACCTACATGCGCTGGGTCCTTGCGCACGCCCCCATCCATCCGGGCTTCCGATGGCTCGCCGGACGTCCGGGAGACTGGCGGACCCCGCCCGCCGACTGGGTGGCCACCCGCTACGAGACGAAGGCGATCCGCGAGGGACGCCCGCCCCTTTATCTCCGTTTCGAACGAAGGGATTATTCGGATGGAGTGGGAGGGGAGCCGACTCCCCTGCCGATCACATAAAGACCGGCGAACACGATCGCGATTCCGGCCATCGACAGAAGAAGCTCGACCGTATCCGCGACCTCGCCAAAGCGGAAGCGGGCAACGCCAACGCCGATCAAGGCGATGACGATGCCCGCAACCCAGTGGGCAACTCCGCGTTTGGTCAACGCAGGAGGGTTACATAGACCGCGGCGAAGATGGCCGAGGTGATCACGCCGCTGATGTTGGCGCCCAGGGCATGGGGCATGATCATCACGTCGGACCGCGCCTTGGAGACCACCTTCTGCGCCACCTTGGCCGTCGTCGGCACGCAGCTCACCGCAGCGATACCGACCACCGGGTTGTACTTGCCGCCCGAGGCGAAGTACAGCACATACCCGCCAAGCAACCCACCGACGGCCGAGAACACCAGCGCGGTGATCCCGAGCACCAGCAGGATCAGAACCGTCGGGTTGAGGAGCGTCGATGCCTCGCACAGGATGCCCAGCACCAGTCCCAGGAAGAAGGTCGCCCCGTACAGGAACACGTCATCGAACAGCTTGACGAAGTGGCCGAGGCCGGCTTCACGAACCGACACGCCGACGAACAGCGACAGGAACAGGGGGGAGGCCACCGGGAACAGCAGGCTGAGGAGGGTGCAGGACACCACCGCGAAGGCCAGCTTCTGCCCGGAGGTCGGCTTGGCCACCTTCTCGATGGGCATCGGGGTCGCGCGGATCCGCTCCGGAACCATCATCTTAATCAGGTACGGATAGCCGCCGTAGGTCAGACCGAGATAGAGATACCCGACCACGGTGATGGGAACGAAGATTTCCTTGGCCAGCATCAGCGAGGCGAACAGCACCATCGGGCCGTCGGCACCACCGATCATGGCCACGGCCGCGCCCTGCTTTTCCGTCAACCCCATCGCAACCGCGAGCGGAAAGGTCAGGGCGGTGCCGAGTTCGGCGCAGAGCGCGAGGAACATGCTCTGGAACGGCCGCGCCATGACGAAGCCGACGTCGAGCAGCACGCCGATCCCCATGAACACCAGACAGGCGATCAGACCGTTGCTGAACATGTAGGTGTAAACCGGCTGGAGCCAATCGATCTGAAGGATGTTCATCAGATCGCTGGCGTTCTCGAAGCCGATCCGCTGCGCGGCCTCGGCGCTCGCGCCGGCGGGAGCAAGCTTGCCGCCGGCCAGGGGGTCGAGCATCAGGGTCGCCATGCGATTGTTCTCGAAGAACATCACGCCCGCGTTCACGGTGGACATTCCGAGGCCCATCGGCACCATCAGAAGGGGCTCAAGCACTTCCTTCTTCCCGAGATAGACCAGGAGAAGGCCCAAGAAAATGAGGAATATCCGAGCGAAAATGATCTTCGGCTCGGAGGCGGCCAGGGTTGCGATACCCTGAAAAAGGTCGATTACGTGGAAGTCCATCTGATATCCCCCACCCCTTCGGGCTTTGTCAACCCAACGTCACGACGGCCTGGCCCGCGTCGACCGCGTCGCCCGGCTTGACGTGGATGGCGGTGACCACACCCGATCCCTGCGCGGACACCGTCGTGTGCATTTTCATGGCCTCGACCACGGCGATGGGGTCTCTCTCGTTGACCTGCTGCCCGATGGCCACATCCACGGAGATGACCACGCCGCCCATGGGGCAGAGTTGGTCGCCCGCGCCGCCGCCGGAAGACTTCGGCGCCGCCGGAGCCGGGGCCGCCGCCGGAGCGGGAGCCGCCGACGGGGGCGGCACGGCCAGGGGCGCCGTATCCATCACGCCCCCTTCCTTCGGGTAGAGATGGCCGATGTCCTCAACGGAATCCTCGACCGTGACAGAATACGGCTTGCCGTCTACGGTAATTTTGAACTTCTTCAGCATGGGTCGGTCCTTTTATGCTCAATCCCTGGAGACTGACGGTCAAACGTGCCGAGGCGGGCTGCGGCGGTGAACGGCGTGGGACACGTGGTGCATCAAACGGCCGCTGGCCGCCCATCCCCCGCCATTGCCCGCGGGTTCGATCCGGACGATCCGGACCGATCCCCCAAGCACGGCATAGACGGCGGCGGCAATCGCCGCGATTTCACCCTGGGTCTGATCGACCGCCGAAGAAGGCCTCGCCACGACCGGAGCCACCGAAGCGGCCCCCTCCGCGCCTTCCAGTTTCCCGAGAACGGCGGTCATGGCCTTGATCAGAACGGCGACGGCCATCGAGACGATGATCGTCAGCCCGTAGGCCAGAAACATCTTCGCAAACACAGCGCTCATACTTCTTCTCCCGGAAAGCGCCCTGGGTACGGCAGGACCCTCGACGAACGAGGCCTAGCCGTCGCGCTTTTCAAAATACGCCAGCGCCGAGGTCATGCCCTTGATCAAGACGGCAACGAGCATCGAGACGACAATCGTCAGCCCATAAGCCAGAAACATCTTCTCAAACGTCGATCCCATGGTCCCTCGCCTCCTGATTCGTTCCCCAAACGGCCTCGGCCGGCGAGGTTAGAGCGGAATGTTGCCGTGCTTCTTCGCCGGCCGCGTCTCCCGCTTGGTCAGGAGCTTGCGCAGCGACAGGGCCAGCAGGCCACGGGTCTCGCCGGGCTCGATCACGTCGGCGATATACCCTTGCGCGGCGGCGACGTAGGGGGAGGCGAACTCCTCGCGGTATTCCGCCGCCAGTTCCGCCGCCTTGGCCTTACGGTCCGTCGCCTCGCCCAGTTCCTTGCGGTAGAGGATGTTGACCGCGCCATCGGCGCCCATCACCGCGATCTCGCCGGTCGGCCAGGACAGAACCTGATCGGCCCCCATCTCCTGCGAGCACATGGCGAGGTAGGCGCCGCCGTAGCTCTTGCGCAGGATGACCGTCAGCTTCGGAACCGTCGCGCCGGCATAGGCGAACAGCATCTTCGCCCCGTGCCGGATGATCCCGCCGCGCTCCTGCTCGATCCCCGGCATGAAGCCGGGGACGTCCACCAGGGTGACCACGGGAATATTGAAGCAGTCGCAGAAACGGATGAAGCGGGCCGCCTTGTCCGACGAATCGATGTCCAGCGTCCCCGCCTTCACCATCGAATTGTTGGCGATGATCCCGACCACGATGCCCTCGATCCGGGCGAAGCAGACGATGATGTTCTGGGCGAATCCGGCATGGACCTCCAGGAAGTCGCCCGCGTCCACGATCCGGCGGATGATCGCCTTGACGTCCATCGCCTCCGACGAGGTGGCCGGAATGAGGTCGTTCATCTGAAGATCGTTGTTCAGGGTGATGTTGGTCGTCGGCCGGTGGGGCGGGTCCTCGGAATTGTTCGAGGGCAGATAGCTCAGAAGTTTCTTGGTGATCTGGATCGCGTGACGGTCGTCCTCGGCGATGAAGTGCACGTTGCCGCTGACGGTCGCGTGCATCTGGGCGCTGCCCACCTCGTCCATGGAGCACTGGCGGCCGGTCACCGCCTTGATGACCTCCGGCCCGGTGATGAACATGTGGGCGTTGGCCTTGGTCATGATGATGTAGTCCATCAGCGCCGGCGAGTACGAGGCCCCGCCCGCGCACGGACCGAGAATCACCGCGATCTGCGGAATCACCCCCGAGGCGGCGACGTTCAGATAGAACACCTCGCCATAGCCGGACAGCGAATCAACGCCTTCCTGGATGCGGGCGCCGGCCGAATCCTTGAACGCCACCAGGGGAATGCCCGCCTTCATGGCGTAATTCATGGTGGCCACGATCTTCTTGGCGTGCATCTTGCCCAGCGCGCCGCCGGTCACGGTGAAGTCCTGGCTGACGGCGGCCACCGGGCGGCTATCGACATAGCCGGTGCCGACCACGACTCCGTCGCCCGGCATCTCCTTGCCCGCCATCCCGAAGTGGGTGCAGCTATGGCGGATGTGGGTGCCGATCTCCTGGAAGGTGTGGGCCTCGAACAGGGTGTCGAGCCGGTCGCGGGCGCTCATCAGCCCCTTTTCGCGCCGGGCCTTGATCTTGTCCTCGCCACCGCCGGCGAACACCGTCTCGCGGCGCTGCCGCAGATTTTCCAGTAACTTCGCAGAGATCGTCATTTCCCCACTCATCCTTCGTGTTGGCGCCGCGAGATAGAGACGCGCGAAAAATCCGAAAAAATGCCCCTCGCAAGAACTTCCGGAGGGGCTCCCCGCCGGCACCCCACCGTGCACGGGCCGCACACTGCCGCAACCTTCGCTTCCCTGCCAACATTTTTTTTGCGTCGTTTCGTGAAAACCCCATGTTTTGACAGCGACTCGGAGGGGTGTGCTATTTTTAACACACCCGTGAGCCAAATGTGGCGCATTTGCGGTTTAGAGTCTGTTCACTTTCCCCCGCGCGGATTACCTTGCCGGCATGAGATCGTTTGCGTGGCCTTCGGGCCGCCCACGTTTGCCGGCATTCCGGCGCTGAAGTCGGGGAGACCAGTCCATGACGTTCACGGGTCGTCTTATTGCCGCCGCGGTCGCCGCCGCGGCCGTTCCGTCCTTCGCAATGGCCCAGTCCGCCGGGTTCTACGTCGGCGCCGGAGCCGGGGCCAACTGGACCGCCGACAGCGACATCAGCGGCAGCGGCATCAATACCAGCGCGGATTTCGACACCGGCTGGGTGGGCGCCCTGACCGCCGGCTATGCCTACGGCAACAACATCCGCACGGAACTGGAACTCGGCTACCGCTCCAACGGGATCGATTCGGTCGGCGGCGCGAACGGAACGGGCGACGTCAAGTCGTGGAGCTTCCTGAGCAACGTGCTCTATGACGTCAAGAACAGCACCCCGTTCACCCCCTATATCGGTCTCGGTCTCGGCGCCGCCATCATCGACGTCAACGGGGCGAGCCCGGTCAGTTCCTCCCGCGTGGACGATTCCGACGCCCAGTTCGCCTATCAGGGAATCGCTGGCGTCACCTATGACATGAGCGAGGCGGTCCACCTGTTCGCCGACTACCGGTACATGCGGACCCTCGACCCCGGCCTGACCACGGATTCGCAGCGCGGAGTCGATGCGGAGTACGCCAACCACACCGTCCTGCTCGGCCTGCGTTACGCTTTCGGCGCGCCGAAGCCCGCACCGAAGGCGGAGCCCGTCGTGGCTCCGGCGGCCATGGCGGCCCCCGCCGCCCCGCCGCCGCCGACGGCCCGCAACTACATCGTCTTCTTCGACTTCGACAAATCCCACCTGACCCCGGAGGCTGACGCCATCCTGGCAACCGCCGCCTCTAACCTGCCCAAGGTCGGAGTCGTCCGCCTGGACGTGACCGGACACGCCGACCGCTCCGGTTCCGACAAGCACAACATGGCGCTGTCCCTCCGGCGCGCCAACGTGGTCAAGCAGGACCTGATCCGGCGCGGCGTCCCCCAGGGCGACATCCTGATCTCCGCCAAGGGCGAGGCCGATCCCCTGGTCCCGACCGCCGACGGCGTCCGCGAACCCCAGAACCGCCGGGTTGAAATCGTCGTCAAGTAATAAAGCTCGGGCAGACGTGGACACGGAACCCGCTCTGCCTCACCCTAAAGCCGTCGTGGCCGGGCTCGACCCGGCCATCCGCGTCTCGCCATCTGGTCCGAGCCAGAAGGAGGCCCGTGGATACGCGGGTCAGGCCCGCGCATGACGGCCTTTGGTTGTGAGATCTTTGCCCCGTGCCGGCCCTGGACGGTGGCGGGCTTCGGATTTAGGCTGTCGCCATGTACGCGTATATCCTCCGCCGTCTGGCGCTGATCCCGTTGACCATCTTCGGAATCATGGTGATCAATTTCGCCGTGGTGCAGATCGCCCCCGGCGGTCCCGTCGAGCAGGTGCTGTCCAAGCTTCAGGGGACCGGAATCGAGGCCGCGACCCGGATTTCCGGTCAGGGCGGGAAAGAAGTGTCCGGGGGAACGGGCAAATATCGCGGCGCCCAGGGACTCGACCCGGCGTTCATCAAATCCCTGGAAAAGCAGTTCGGCTTCGACAAGCCGGCCCATGAGCGCTTTTTCATGATGATGCGCGATTATCTGACCTTCGACCTGGGCAAGAGCTATTACCGCGACCGTGGCGTGGTCGACCTGATCCTGGACAAAATGCCGGTGTCGGTTTCCCTCGGCCTGTGGAGCACCTTGATCATGTATCTGGTGTCGGTTCCGCTGGGCATCGCCAAGGCGGTCCGGGACGGGTCGCGCTTCGACGTGGCGTCGAGCTGGGCGATCATCATCGGCTATGCGGTTCCGGCGTTTCTGTTCGCCATTCTGCTGATCGTGCTGTTCGCGGGGGGGCGCTACGCCGACTGGTTCCCCTTGCGCGGACTGACCTCGGACCATTGGGCCGAGTTGTCCTGGCCCGCCCGCATCGGGGATTATTTCTGGCATCTGACCTTGCCGGTCACCGCCATGGTCATCGGCAATTTCGCCGGCCTCACCATGCTGACCAAGAATTCGTTCCTGGAAGAAATCGGCAAGCAATACGTGGTCACCGCCCGGGCCAAGGGCCTGAGCGAACGCCGCATCCTTTATGGCCACGTCTTCCGCAACGCCATGCTGCTGGTGGTGTCCGGGTTTCCGGCGGCGTTGATCGGGATGCTGTTCACCGGCTCGGTTCTGATCGAGGTGATCTTTTCCCTGGACGGGCTGGGGCTTCTGGGATTCGAGGCGGTCATCAACCGCGACTACCCGGTGATGTTCGGGACCCTCTATTTCTTCGGGTTGATCGGCCTGCTGCTCAATCTCCTGAGCGATCTCACCTATACCCTGGTCGACCCGCGCATCGATTTCGAAAGGCGGGAGACGTGATGTCGCCCCTGACCCGCCGCCGGCTGAACAATTTCCGCGCCAACACGCGGGGAGTCCGGTCCCTGTGGCTGTTCCTGGCCCTGTTCCTGTTCAGTCTGGCGGCGGAACTCGTCGCCAACGACAGGCCGCTGGTGGTCTCCTTCGAGGGGCGCCTGTATTTCCCGGTGCTGGAGGAGTACGCCGAGACCACCTTCGGCGGGGATTTCGCGACCGAGGCCGACTACCGCGACCCTTTCCTCGCCCGCCTCATCTCGGAGAGGGGGTGGATGGTCTGGCCCCCGATTCGTTTCAGCCACGACACCATCAACTATGACCTCGCCGTCCCCGCCCCCTCGCCTCCCACGGCGGAGAATTGGCTCGGCACGGACGATCAGGGCCGCGACGTCGCGGCCCGGATGATCTACGGCTTTCGCCTGTCGGTTCTGTTCGGGCTGGCCCTGACCGCCGCATCGTCGGTGGCCGGGATCGCCGCCGGAGCCGTCCAAGGATATTTCGGCGGCCGGATCGACCTGTTCTTCCAAAGATTCCTGGAAATCTGGAGCGGATTGCCGCAACTGTTCATCCTGATTATCGTCTCCAGCGTGGTGGTGCCTGGATTCTGGACCCTACTGCTGGTTCTGATGCTGTTCAGTTGGACCAATCTGGTGGGCGTGGTGCGGGCCGAGTTCCTGCGCTCGCGCAATTTCGACTACGTGCAGGCGGCAAAGGCCCTGGGCGTCGGCGACGGCGTGATCATGGCCCGGCACATCCTGCCCAACGCCATGGTGGCGACCATGACGTTTCTGCCGTTCGTCCTGTCGGGCTCCATCGTGGCGCTGACGGCGCTGGATTTCCTGGGACTCGGGATGCCCCCCGGCTCGGCGTCCCTCGGCGATCTGATGCGCCAGGGGAAAGAGAACCTTCAGGCCCCCTGGCTGGGGATCTCCGGCTTTCTGGTGACGGCGGTCATGCTGACTCTGCTGGTGTTCGTCGGGGAAGCCGTGCGCGACGCCTTCGACCCGAGGAAGGCCCCGATATGAAGGCCCTGATATGAAGGCCCCGACATGAAGGATGGAATCCTCCCCCCCCTGCTGGAGGTCGAGAACCTCTCCGTCTCCTTCGGACGCGGCCCGGCGGAAGTGCGGGCGGTGGAGGGGGTGTCGTTCACCCTGCGGCGGGGGGAGACCCTCGCCA